>JAOPYP010000678.1 GCA_025964635.1 Actinomycetes bacterium
GACCCGTAGCTGCGCCGCCGTATCAGCGGCCGCGCCCGCGGCCGGGGCCGCGATCGATGCCGCGGCCGGGGCGGCGATGGAGGCCGACAGGCGGCGGAGCCGGGACGCGGCGTCAGCGGGGGCGCCCGCCCGGGCGAGCGCCTCCGCACCGGCGCCCACGCCGCCCGTGGCCGGCACCGCTCCCCTGGGCAGCAGGCTGGTACCCGAGTTGGCGGCCGTGGCCGGCCGGAGCACCAGCCGGGCGGCGACGGCGATGTCGGTGCGCAGGCTGGCCGTCGCCAGCGTCGGGGGCGCCGTCCGCGGCGTTCCGGCGGGCGCCTGCGTGACGGTCGTTCGCAGCGGGGTCCGGGCCAGCTGGCGCGCCGCGCTGAGCATGGCGCAGGCGGCCGGCGGCCGGATCGTGCGGTCCGGCTGGGGATCGCCGATCGCCCCGGTCACGACGTCCGGCACGGGTAGCTCGTCCGGCGTGAGCCGGTCGGTGAGCGCGCCGAGCCGGGGCGGTGCCACCCGCTCGCCGGCGTAGGCCCGCAGCGCCGTCCGTGACGGGCCCGAGCGCGCCAGCCAGTCCGTGGCCGCGGCGAACAGCGCCGGCGAGGTGCCGGCCTGCGCGGGCACGAGGTCAGTCAGCGCGGTCACGTCGCCGAGGAACGGCTCGCGGAAGACGCGTTCGAAGCCGAACGGCAGCGGCAGGTGGGCACCCGTCTCGACCTTGTCGTAGGCGTACGGGCCGAGGCCGTGACCCTCGGCGGCCTCCGCGGTCAGGGTCACCTGGCTGATGCCGGCGACGGTGCTGCCGGTCGGCAGCGGCGGGTCGTCCTGCGGTTTAGCCAGTCCCCACACGCCGGGCGGGAACCGTCCGTCGGCGGCCGCCGCGACCCGCATCTGCGACAGTTCCGGCGCGTCCGCCCGCGAGCTGCCCGGCGTGACCTCGGCCAGGCCGATGCCGATCGACGACGGCAGCGAGCCGAGCCCCATGGGCGCGACGCCGAGCCCGTCGCCCGGCACCGCACTGACCAGCGCGCCGCGAACCCGGACGACGGTCAGCGGGATGGTGGAGGCGAGGGTCAGCTCGAACTCGGCGACCACCACGAACGGGTGCGCACTGGTGCCGTCCGGCGTCGGCGCCTGGGTGCCGCCGGAGATCGAACCGGGCTGGCTGCCGCGGCCCGCGACGCCGGCCAGGGCCCGGGCAGCGCCGCCGGCGCCGAGTTCCAGGTATTTCTGCACGAACTCCAGCCAGCCCAGCAGCCGCCAGGCCTCCTGGGCGGGGTCGCCGAACTCGACCGTGACGCTGGTCGGCCCGAGGTCGACGAAGGCGGTGCCGTGGAACTGCGGGCCCTGGACGGTGATGGTGGCGGTGACCGATACCGATCCGGAGAAGAGCCACAGGTCGATGGACCCGGTCACGGTGGCCGATACCACCACGCAGAAGTGGAACGGGTCGAAGTAGACGATCCCGTCGGCGGTCAGCGTCGCGCTCACCGACGCCACGTCGAAGTCGGCCGACGCCTCGATCGAGCCGCCGGCCATCACCGCGTCGGACGTCAGCGCGAAGTACGCGCCGCCCTTGATCGTGAAGTTCTCCCACTGCCACTGGAAGCCCAGCCTGGGCACCTGCGGGTAGCCGCCGCGGTGGAAGTCGGGATGGTAGCCGCCGAGCGTGAAGACGAACTCGCCGCGGAGCGCCCCGCCGAACCAGATGACGTAGGCGAAGCCGCCGGTGAGCCGCACGTCCGGGTAGAGCAGCCAGGAGTTGTCGGTGAGCTGCGCCTGCACCCACAAGACGCCGTCACGGGTGGAGAAGCGCGCCACCAGGGCGACCTCGATCGACACGACGGCGAACTGCGGCCGCGGCAGCGCCATCCGGGCCAGGCCCAGCAGGTCGATCTCCAGGCCGTCGGCGACCTGTACCGCCAGGACCGCAACCCCGTCGACGAGCGAGAAGGAGGTGAACGACACCCCGGCGGCGAACCAGAACGCGCCGCGCCGGGGCGGGAAGTAGCCGGCGACGCGCGCCAGGTCCTGCATCGGGTCGGGGCTCGGCTGGGCGGCCGGATCGAGCGCCTTGATCAGGGGATAGTCCCCGAATCTTGACAGGTCGGTGGGGATGATCAGCAGCCGGTTGATGCCGAGGCCGCCGCCGATGCCGGTGACGAAGAACGCCGGCACACCGCCGATCGGGCCGTTGATCGCGCCGAACGCGAAGAAGGAGGCATACGTTCCCTGGGTGTCGGCGGTCCGGCCGTACCCGCCGTAGACCGAGATGCCGTAGACCGCAAACCGGCCCAGCAGCATGCCGACGTACTGGACGCCGGTGGGGTCCTCGAATTTTCTGAGCCCGCCTTCCAGCGACAGCCCGGCGATGTCGGCGCTGATCGCGAGGCCGGCCAGGTCGACGTGCCATGACGTGCCGGCGAACGCTGACCCGGCACCGAGCATGAAGGACACCTGCAGGCCGTCCACCGCCGCGGTCAGGCCGAGGATGCTCACCTGCCCGTCGAGCAGGATGCCCATCTGCCGGATCTGGCCCTCGGTGAGGGTGACCGCGAGCCCGACCTGCTCGACGTAGACCGGGCCGAAGCTGCGCTGGATCAGCAGCCACCACGGCCCGTCGCCGGGTCCGGCGCGGAACGAGACGAGAACGGGTTCGGAGGCGTGCCGCTGGACCGCGATCGCCGGGCTGAAGCTCGGCGCGAGCTTCTGGTTGCCCGACCCGGTGTCGGCCAGCAGGCCGTGCGCGACCGGATTGCCGCCGCTCGCCCCGCCGACCCCGAGGGCCAGGCCGGCCAGCTCCAGCTGGCCGCCGCCCGATAGCGCGCCGGGCTCGACGTCGAGGTATCCGTGCACGGCCACGGAATCGATGCGCAGGCCGGTGTCGAGCAGGGGCGCCTGGTCCCCGCCGATGCGGATGCCGATGCCGCCGATCGTCAGGGCCGGCGACAGTGCGAGGTGCAGCGGCGGCGCCGGGTCGTCGGCGAGCAGCCAGAGCGTCAGGCCGTCCGGGAGCGGGCCGTGGCTGGTGTCGATCCAGCTGTTGTCGACTTCGAGCCGGATGCTCGGCGTCCCGCTGAGCAGCGTCAGCGGCTCGGTCAGCTTCAGGTGCACGCCGTACTGGCCGTTCGCGGCCCGCAGCCCGATGGTGAGGCCGCCGGCAGCGATCGACGGCTGGGCCCCGGCCAGCGCCCGGGCGAGGGTCAGCGCCCGCGGCAGCAGCTGTGCCGGGTCGGCGAGCCCGGTCGCCGCGGTTGTCCCGCCGGCCGACAGCACGGAGCCTTCGAGCAGAGTGCGGATCGCGGGCTTGCTGATGTCGTTGCCGAGGCGCCGGTCGAGCAGCGCGGCCACGTCGGGCAGCGCGACGAGGACGGCCGTGGTGGAGTCGAGAATGGCCTCCAGCGTCGCCAGGGCGACCGCCGCGGGGTCCGTCGAGTCGGTGGTGCCGCTGCGGGCGGCCAGCGCGAACGACGGGGCCGGGCCGAGCAGGCAGCGTGCGACGAGAGCTGTCTCGCTGCCGAGGCTCAGGCCGAGCTCGAGCCGCCGGCCGCCGGCGGGGGCGGCGCCGGCGTACACGCCGAGGAACGGTGCCACCGCGACGCCGCCCACCGTCAGGCCGGCCGGCCCGAGCACCGCGGTGATCTCCAGGGGCCCGGTGGCGTCCGCCCGCAGCCGGGCCGTGACCTGGCCGATCACCGGGATGCCGGGCCTGCTGAGGGCGACGTCGAGGACGAGCGGGGCCTGCAGGCCGACCGTGACGCCGGCCGCAGAGACGGTGATACCGGTCCCGTCGGTGGCGACCGTCACCCCGCCCGGCAGCAGCCCGGCGAACAGCGGCGCAAGGGCGGTCTCGAGCTGGCCGAGCCCGGCCGCGGCGGCCGCCGGCCAGGCGCGGCCGAGCGAGCCGAGCGGGTCTGCGCCCCATCGCGACAGCGCGTCCGGGTCGAACTTTCCGCCCGGGCGCAGGGCGAGCGCGTCGCCCACCGCGGCGACGACGCCCGCGACGGTGGCGGGCAGGCCCGCGCCGGTCATCCCGGCCAGCTGGTCGAGCACGAGTGGGAGCGCCTTGGTCACGGCGGTGGCGGCCAGCCCAGCCAGGCCCGTTCCGGCCGGGAGCACCGGGATATCGGCGCCGGTCGCCGGCCGCAGGTAGAGCCGGACCGGCGCGCCGGTCGCCAGTTCCAGGTGCGCCGCGCTGCGCCCGGGCCCCGCGCCGGGCGTGCCGAGCACGATGTCGACGTCCACTCCCGGCGTGCCCGCGCCGAGCAGCAGCGCGACGTCGATAGTGGCGGTCAGCCGGTCGGTGGCGGCCGGGGGCAGCCCGAACCGGGCCGAGTCGAGGTGCAGGCCGAGCCGGACCGCGGAGCCGGCCGCGGCGGTCGTGACGCAGACGCCGGTGGCCAGCTTCCACCGGCCCGGTCCGCCGCTGATGCCCAGCAGCGGCCGGAGGGCGTCGAGCAAGGCGATCATCCGCGCGGCGTCCACGCCGCCGCCGGACGCGCCGAGCACGCCCGGATGCCGGAAGAACCCCGCGGGGTCGGTGAGCAGCGCAGCGGGCAGCCGTACCAAGCGGCCGGACCCGGTGTCGGCGGTGAGCAGGCCGAAGGCGTCCAGGACGGCGTCCACGACCGGCTGGGCGGTCGGGTCGAGCTCCCGGACGGCGGCCAGCCCGGCGCGGGCGACCTCGGCGGGGATGAGCCGCGCGAGCGCGCGGCCGATCGCCCCGGCGTCCGGGGCAGGCCAGAGCGCGAGGTGATCTGCCGCCGCGCCGCTGGTCCAGACCAGGTCGGCCCGCACGTCGGGTGCGCTGAGCTCCAGCCGCAGGCCGCCTCCCGGGCCCGGGCCCGGCGCGGCGGCACCCAGCCCCGCCGTCAGG
>JAOPYP010000687.1 GCA_025964635.1 Actinomycetes bacterium
CCGCGGGGGGTGAGGCCGGTGCGCCCAGTGCTGCGCCTCGTGGCGCACGAGTTCCGGACCCGGTGGCGAGCCTGGGCCGTGCTGGTGCTGCTGGTCGCGGTCGCGGGGGGCGCTGTGCTGGCCGCGGCTGCGGGGGCGCGGCGGACCAGCAGCGCCTACCCGCGCTACCTGCGGGCCTCCCACGCCTCCGACCTGCTGGTCTCGGTAGCCGGAACCGGGATGACCGGCTTCTACGGCGCGCTGGCCCGGCAGCCGGGCGTGGCGATGGTCGCGCGAGGTGTCGGCCTGAACGTGCAGCCCGCCGACGGGGCCGGGCGGCTGGACTGGGCGGCCGCCACGGAGGCCCCGGCCGACCGGGTCCTGGGACACGGCCTGGACGCCCCCCGGGTGCTGGCCGGGCGGCTGCCCTGGCCGGACCGGGCCGGCGAGATCGCGGTGGACCAGATCGCCGCGGCCGCCCTGCATCTCCGCGTCGGCAGCACGCTGGCCATGAAAGCACTGCCGAACGCCGGGCTGCCCGGATCGGGTACGGGGCCAGGATCGGCCGTCCCGCCGCGAGCTCTCCGCGAGCGGGTGGTGGGCATCATCGTCACGCGAGCCTCGGTCGATCCCGTCACCGACATTGACAAGGTCGCCTTCATCATGGCCAGCCCCGCGCTGGGGCAGCGTCTCGGCCCGGGATACCGGGCCTTCGACGGCGCCTTCGTGAAACTCGAACCAGGAGCCACGGCCGGCCGCATCAGCCGTGAGGCCCAGGCCCTGGCCCGCCGGTTCCCGGCCACGCAGGGACAGGTCTACGTGGCCGACGAGAGCACGCAGGTGGCCACGATCGAGCGGGGGATCCGGCCCGAGGCCATCGCGCTGGCCATTTTCGCGCTGGCGCTGGCCTGCACCGCGCTGCTGATCGTCGGCCAGGCCGCCACCCGGTTGCTGCTCGCGGCGGGGGCCGACAACCCGGTGCTCGCCGCCCTGGGCATGACCCGGGGCCAGATGGTGGCCGCGGCACTCATCGAGATGGCGGCGGCGGGGGCCGCCGGGGCGGTTCTCGCGGCCGCGGTAGCGGTCGCGGCGTCGCCGCTGATGCCGATCGGGGCGGCCCGGCTCGCCGAGCCCGACCCCGGGGTCAGCGCGGACTGGCTCGTGCTGTCCGCAGGCGCGGCGATCGTCGTGGTGCTTCTGGTCGCCCGCACCTTCTGGCCGGCCTGGCGGCTC
The DNA here is from genome assembly GCA_025964635.1 of Actinomycetes bacterium. Lineage (GTDB taxonomy): Bacteria > Actinomycetota > Actinomycetes > Streptosporangiales > Streptosporangiaceae > RYN-230. The sequence goes on from JAOPYP010000687.1 coordinate 1,213, forward strand.
GCCTCGGTGCGCGGCACCGCCGCGCGCGAGGCGGCTGCGGGTGCGGGACGGCGGTCCCGGCTGGCCGGCTGGCTGGCCGGGGCGGGCGCCCCCGTGACCATGACGGCCGGAGCCAGGCTGGCCATGGAGCCGGGCCGGGGCCGCACGGCGGTGCCGGTACGGGCCGCCCTGGCGGGCACCGCGCTGTCCGTGCTCGCGGTGACCGCGGCATTCACGTTCGGCGCGAACCTGCTGCACCTGGTCCATACCCCGCGCCTGTACGGCCAGACCTGGGATGCCGCGATCGACCTGCAGTTCTCGTCTATTCCGCCGGGCCAGGCCCAGCACCTGTTCGGCACTATCCCGGGCATCACCGGCTGGAGCTACGGCGATCACGGCATCATCGGGATCAACGGCCACCTGGTTCCGGCGATCGGCCTCACGCCCGGCCGCGGGCCGCTGATCTCTCCCACCGTGCTGGCCGGGCGCCCGCCACGCACCGGCCGCGAGATCGTGCTGGGTTCATCCACCCTGCGGGACCTGGGACTGCACGTCGGGCAGGCGGTGCCGGTCACCGTCAACGGGCGGCAGATACAGGACCGGATCGTGGGCCGGGCCGTGTTCCCGAACTTCGGTCAGGGCAGCTTCACGCCGACCGACCTCGGCGAGGGCGCTGAGACCACCGCGGCGGTCCTCGGCCCGCAGGCCGCACCGTCCGGGGAGCGCCCCGGGTTCCAGGTGGTGCTGCTGCGTTTCGCCCACGGCCCCGGCCGGGATGCCGCCGTCACTAGGTTCCGGCACTCCATGGCCGGCTTCTGCGCGGACGTCCAGCAGTCAACCTGCGTCGAGTTCTGGCAGCGGCCCAACGGCGTGACCAACTACGCGCGCATCGACGGCACTCCCGAGGTGCTGGCCGGGTTGCTTGCCGTGCTCGGCGTCGCCGTGCTCGCCCAGCTGGCTGTGGTGTCGGGCCGACGCCGGCAGCGTGACTTCGCCATCCTCAAGGCCCTCGGCCTGCTCAAGCGTCAGGTCTTCGAGATCACCGCCTGGCAGGCCAGCATCCTGGCCGGACTGGCCCTGCTGATCGGGGTGCCGCTGGGGCTGGCCGCAGGCCGGTGGAGCTGGCAGCTGTTCAGCCACGGGGTTGGCATCCCGGCCAACGCGAACATGCCGGGAGCGCTGGTCCTGGTCATGGTGCCCGCCGTCCTGATCATCGCCAACGCGGTGGCCCTGTGGCCCGGCCGGTCCGCCGCCCGGACCCCGCCGGCCCGCGCGCTGCGCACCGAGTAGGAGCAAGGAGAGAGCCGATGAACGTGCTCGAAGCGCACGGAATCCGCAAGTCGTTCGGGCGGCACACAGTCCTGGACGGCGTGGACCTGGAGATCGCGGCCGGTGAACTCGTCGCGGTGGTCGGTGAAAACGGCAGCGGGAAGTCCACCCTGCTCCGCATCCTGGCCGGTGATCTCCGCCCCGACCGGGGCAGCGTGATGACCTGCGGCCAGGCGGGCTACTGCCCGCAGGCGGTCGTGCTGGACGACGCGCTGACCGTGGATCAGCACATCCGCTACTTCCAGGCCGCCTACCGGATCGGCGCCGCAGAGCGGGCCGAGGCCCTGATCGCCCGGCTCGGCTACGCCGCGGCCCACCATCAGCCGGCCGGCACCTTGTCCGGGGGGACCAGGCAGAAACTCAGCCTGACCCTGGCCCTGCTGCACGAGCCCGCGCTGCTGCTGCTCGACGAGCCGTATCAGGGCTTCGACTGGGAGACGTACCTGGCGTTCTGGGACCTGGCCGGGGAGCTGCGGGCCGCCGGCACGGCCATCCTGGTCATCACCCACCTGGTGTTCGAGCAGGAGCGCTTTGACCGGATCTGCCATCTGACGGCGGGACGGATCGAGGAAAGGGCGGATCGCCATGCGCCAGCAGCTTGAGGTCGCCGTCCGGCACAGCCTGGCCGCCCAGGCCCGCAACCGGCTGGCCTGGATCCTGCTTGTCCTCTTCGTTCCCGGGTGGTACCTGCTGATCGGCTCCATGATCCCGCACAAGGGTGCTGCGTTCATACTTCGCTCCAACGGAACCCGGCTGGTGGTGGATGGCCACGACCTGACACTGATCACCGCGGGCCTGAGCGCCATCACGCTCATCACGGGCTTCGTCGTGTTCGCGGCCACCCGCCGGGCCATCCCGTTCGACCGGCGCCTCATCCTGTCCGGGTACCGCCCAGCCGCGCTCATCACGGCCAAGACGACCGCAGCCCTCGCCGTCGCGGCGGCCGTCGGCGCCTACGCCGCCGTCGTGATCCTGGCGTTCTGGAGGCCGGCCGCGCTGTGGAGCATCGCGGTCGCCTTCATCCTGGCCGCCGCCAGCTACGCCGCCCTGGGCCTGCTGGTCGGGGTGCTGGTCCGCGGGGACCTGGAGGGGTTCTTCCTCATCATCATGACCGCCATGCTCGACACGTTCCTGGAAAACCCGGTGGACAACCCGCTGGCGAACAAGCCGATCCTGGAGTTCTTCCCGTCCTACGGACCGACCCAGTTCGCCGCCGCCGGCGCCTTCCACCACCAGGTGCTGCCCGGCATGGTGGCGCTGTCGCTGGCCTGGACGGCC
>JAOPYP010000711.1 GCA_025964635.1 Actinomycetes bacterium
TCGCGATGGCGCGCATCTGCGCCTCGGCGAGGTCATCGGCGTCGGGCACCAGGGCGAGCGGGTTGCCGGTGAGCGGACGCTGCGCGAAGACGTCGACCAGGTAGAACCGGGCCGACGGCGCGGGGGACTGTGACATGTCATTATTCTCCGGGTGACTTTTGGCTACGCGGGGCCAGATGCGCGGAGCCCGGGTCGCGGCGCACGACCACCACGCCCGCGCCTGGGCGAGCGCAGCGATCTGGTGTCGTGACAGGCCGCCCGGCCGTCCGGGAACCGGTTTGACTGTTCGAGCGTCGACCAGGCGACCAGTCGCAACGCGGTTGAGCCCGGCTTCACCTCCACCGACCTCAGCGGCAACGGTACGGGTCAGACGGTCGCGGAGGGCAGTGAGGTCATCGTGCGCCTCGCAACCATCCGCAAGGACGGCCCACCGGTACATTCCACGAGAACGCGTGCGAGCTCGCCCGGCAATGGCGTGGGATTGCCGTTCCACGGGGAGGGCAGATCTCACCCCTATACAAGTGCTTTCCGGCCGGACTGGAACATCCGTCGTCTTATGGTGGCGCATGGCTACTACGGGGTTTCGCCTCTCGGGCATCACGATTGACTGCCTCGACCCGGATCTCGTAGCGCGATTCTGGGCCAGCCTGCTGGGCGGGAAACCGCGGGCGTCGTTGCCGGGCTGGTATGAACTCGGGGAGCGCGGCGGACCCCGCATCAACTTCCAGCCCGTCCTCGAACCGAAGACCGTCAAGACCCGAATCCACCTCGATCTGACGGTCGACGACATCGATCGCGCCGTCGAGGCGGTCGTGCAGGCCGGTGGCCGAGCGACAGATGAACGGCACGACTACGCCGAGGGCATCGTCGTGGTGCTGGCCGACCCGGAGGGGAATGAGTTCTGCTTGGTCAAGTACTTCACCTAACACCGATCTTGTTGGTGCCCGCGTTTCGCAGTAGTTCATTCTCTCGAGCTATCCGCGCCGTACTCGAACAGCTGCAGCGTGTCTTCAAGTCCCGCGTAGGGGTCGTCGTCGGCCAAGTTGCCCGGCGTCAGGAACGCCGGGGAGGTAATCCTGGGCGCCACAGCGCGGTTCACAGGCGCGGGCGGATCAGCGCCGCTCGTCCGGGATCTTCTCCCCGGCCTCGATCGGAACCGGCAGCCGGTTCTCCGGCGGCGGTAGCGGGCAGGTCGCCAGGTCTGTATAGGCGCAGGGCAGGTTGGTTGCGCGGTTGAAGTCCAGCACCACCCGCCCGTCTGGCCCCGGCGCGTCCAGCTGCAGGGCCCGGTTGGCCGCGTACGTCGTGACCCCGGAGGTGGCGTCGGTGAACAGCACGATCAAGCTGCCCGGACCACGACCGGGAAAGGCCGTGAGGCTCAGCGGCTGTCCGTCCAGCTCGAACTCGATCCGCCCGGGAGCGTCGTAGACGTGCTGGAGCCCGTCCACAGCCGCGCCCACCGTGGTCGGTCGCGGCTCGGCGAACGGCACATAACGGCCGGTGACGGCCCACCGCGGATGCGGCGGGTAGGCCGGCGTGCCGACGAACTGAACACGGAGCGGAGTGTCCGGGTGGCGCGGGCGGACGATGTCGTGCCCACCCCGCTTGGCCACCTCGATCACCGCGTCACCCCAGCCCGCGTTAACCCCGCCCCGCTCGGGAATCGTCCCGAACGAGTACCAGTCACGCACCGCGGCACCGCCGATCGCCAGCTCCTCGCCGTCGGTCAGGTCGACGGTCACGCCGTCCGGGCCGGTGTGCCAGCACCCGGAGCGTCGTCGAACCGCTGCGGCGTCTCGGTGAGCCAGTGCAGGCTGGTGATGGCCAGGAAGCCGTGCGGGTCGGCCAGCCGGGCCTCCTGGTCGGCATGCCAGGCCTGCCAGGCCACCGTGAACTCGCCGAGGTCGGCTACCTCCGGGGGCGTGGCTTGGTCCGGGACAGTCATTGGCGGTCTCCTTTCCCGCGGGCATACCAGCCCGGGGCCGGCCTCCCGGGGCCGTCTCCCGGCGCCGCCGCCGGCGTCGGATCAGAATGTGGGGGTCGGGTTGAGCGTGGACTGCGCGTGGCCCCTTCGGCCACTACCGCCAGCACAAGCCTGCCTGTAGTCGTCGCGTCATGTTCCCGGGAGTCGGCTAGGAAAAAACATCTAATCTCCATCCTAATACTAGGTTTTATGGTCGACCAGAACACACTTCGCCGCCAGGGCACCGGACTCATGGCCTCCGCCTCTGCCGCCGCAAGCCCCGGCTACACGCTGTTCGCCCCGCTGACCGGAACCAGTCAGGCTTACCTGGCGGGCTCGACGGGACGGTGGCGCGCCAGTAGGACCTGCCGTACCGGCCGGGACGTCACGCGCGCGTCCTACCGAACAGCAACCTCGCCCACTACGGCGCTCTGCCTGACGTGCTGGTTCCGACGTGGCTGAATATCACGGCGCCGCGCAGGCATCTTGGCGGCCGATGGCGCGTTGTTTATTCGCCGGCACCAGTAACGATCGGTCAGGTGCCGCACTCGCCGGCCAGCGGGTTGTGGCGGAGCCGTCAGGAGCGCGGAAGATGACCGTAGCTAGCGGAGTGGTCACGCGTGACGTCCTTATGATGCCGGGCGGACAGCGGGTTTTGGGGCACGCGCTGGAGTTCGGCCGCGACCCGCTCGCGTTGTTCCAGCGGGCGAGGGAGCACGGCGATGTGGTTCGCATCCGGTTCGGGCCGTTCCGCGTGT
>JAOPYP010000721.1 GCA_025964635.1 Actinomycetes bacterium
GCCACGCTGGCGTGGTTGTCGCGGGTGGCCGTCCAGGCCTCGCGGACCCGGGACAGCAGGAACACCTCGTAGTCCATGGACAGCCCGAACACGATGGCGAACATCATCATCGGCACGTAGGACTCGACCGGGATCTTCTCGCTGATGCCGAGCACCGAGCTGCCCCAGCCCCACTGGAACACCGCGACCAGCACCCCGTACGCCGCGCCGATCGACAGCAGGTTCAGCACGGCGGCCTTGAGGGCGAGCACCGGGCTGCGGAAGGTGGCCAGCAGGAGCAGGAACGCGGCGGCGATGACCACGGCGATGACTACCGGGAGCTGCCCGCCCACCTGGTCGCGGAAGTCGAGCTGCTCGGCGGTAATCCCCGTGACGTAGCCGCGGGCGCCGGTCCCGGACAGCACCTTCGGCAGCGTCGTGTCGCGCAGCGTGGTCAGCAGCGTGCTGGTCGCCGCGTCCTGTGGCCGTGAGCTGGGCACCACCGTGGTGACCAGGATGGCCCCGTCCGGGCTGGCCTGCACCGGGCTCACCGCGGCCACGTCCGGGGCGGCGGCCAGGTCCGTGCCCACCGTGCCCGCCAGCTGCCGGAACCGGGCGCTGCCGGTCGCGTGGCCCGGCTGGATGACCACGGTGAAGGTGCCGCTGGCGCCGGGCCCGAACGCCGAGCTGATCGCATCGTAGGCCTGCTTGTCGGTATAGCTGGCCGGGTCCGCGCCCGCGTCGACGTGCCCCAGCTGGAGGGACAGCACCGGGATGGCCAGCAGGCCGAGGAACATCACCCCGGCCAGCAGGAAGCGCCACGGGCGGGCGCCGACCATGGCGGCGTACCGGGCCCAGCCGGCGTGCGCCGCCGAGGCCTCGGCGGCGGGACGGCGCACCCGGAGCCGGTCGATCCGCCGGCCGGCCAGCCCGAGCAGGGCCGGGACCAGGGTCAGCGCGCTCAGCGCGCCGACCGCGACGCCGATCGCCGCGGCCACGCCGAGCGCGCCGAGGAAGCCGATGCCCGAGGCGTACAGGCCCAGCATGGCGATGATCACGGTGACCGCGGCGATCAGCACGGCCCGGCCGCTGGTGGACACGGTCCGGCCGGCCGCTTCGGCCGGGTCGGCCCCGTCGATGATCAGCTGCCGGTGCCGCGTGGTCAGGAACAGTGCGTAGTCGATACCCACGCCGAGACCCATCATCACGGCCAGCGTGGGCGAGACGCTCGGGAACGTGAACGCGGCGGCGGCCATCCCGAGCACCCCGAGGGCGGTGGCCAGGCCGAGCACCGCGGTGAGGATCGGCAGGCCCGCGGCGAGCACGCTGCCGAACCCGAGGAGCAGCACCGCGATGGCCACCACGATGCCGATTAGCTCGGACCGGCTGTCCTGGGCCTTGGGCCGCGCCGCCTGGCCGAGCGTGCCGCCGTAGCTGACCCTGACCCCGGCCGCGCGGGCCGGGGTCACCGCGGCGTCGAACTTGGTGATGTAGCTGGAACCGGGCGCCGCCGGGTTCTCGCCGAAGTTGACCACGTCATACGCGGTCCGGCCGTTGTTCGCCGTGGTGCTGGACGACAGCGGGTCGCCCGCGGACAGCACGTGCGGCAGCGCCCGGACCTTCGCGACCGAACTCTCGATCGCGCTGCGGTGGCTGGCCAGGGAGCCCGAGCTGACCGTGAACACCAGCTGCCCGCCCAGCCCGCCGGCCTGCGGCTCGTGCGTCTGCAGCAGTGCCGCGCCCGCCTGGGACGGCGAGTTTGGCAGCGAAAAATTATCGGTGTAGGCCCCGCCGAGCGCGCGATGGCCGAACGTCACCCCGACCAGGAGGACTGCCCAGACGGCCACGACCGGCCAGGGATGCCGGGCGCACCAGCGGCCGAAACGGCCGAGCCGGCTGAGCATGACGTGGTCGTCGCGGTGTCCGGGGGCGACCGGACCGCCCGGACGGCGCGGTGCGGCGTGCTCCCCCGGCGCGGGCCTGGCCCCCGGGTGGGCGGCCGCGTCCGCACGCGCAGAATCTGTCATGGCTGCCACTATGGCAAAAACTGTCAGTCATGACAAATTATTGGTGACATAACTGACAGATCTGCGATACTGGGCACGTGGCACAGACCCTGGGCCGCCGCGAAGCGCACAAGCAGGCCACCCGCCAGGCCCTGCAGCAGGCCGCGGACCGCCTGTTCGCGGAGCGCGGCTACGGCGCGACCACCGTCCGGGACATCGCCGAGGCGGCCGGGGTGACCGAGCGGACCTTCTTCCGGTACTTCACCGGCAAGGAAGAGCTCATCCTCGACGACGCCCTGGGCTGGCTGCCGGTCCTGCTCGACGCGATCAGGGGCCGCCCGGACGAGGAGGACGTGGGCACCGCGGTGCGCCAGGCGCTCCTGGACACGGGCGCCCTGCTCTCCGCCTCGCCGCGCCCGACCCCCGTGTGGCTGTTCTCCGACGGGCCGCCGGGCACCCGGATCTCCCGGATGCCGACCGGCACGCTGCTGAAGATAGAGACGGACCTGGCCGCGGTGATCCGGGAGCGCCTGGTGCGCACCCACCGTGACGTGGCCGACCCGGACTACCTGGCCGACCTGCTGGCCCGGATCATCGTGGCCGTGATCCGAAGCGCGATGATCAGGCATGCCCAGCTGAGCCGGGATCCGGGGCGGGAGACGGTGCCGGCCAGCGTGCTGGTCGATCAGGCGCTGTCCATCCTCAGCCTCCCCGGGAGCCGGGCCACCTGATTGCGGAACCTGGACTGACCACGGGCCTACCTCCTACACTGAGTCCAGATTCCAGACCCAGGAGGAGCTTGTGCGAACCCCCGAACCGCAGCCGGACTGGGGCCCGGCCCGCAGCCGGACCGTGCAGTGGTGGGACCCGGCCCGGACCGCCGCGGCGGCCGCCGGGCGGTCGGGGCTGGAGTTCATGCAGGACTTCGCGGACGGGAAGATCCCGCCGCCGCCCATCGCCATGCTGTTCGGCATGTCGCTGGCCCGGGTCGAGCGGGGCCTGGCGCAGTTCGAGTGCGTTCCCGACGAGTCCGCGTACAACCCGATCGGCGTGGTTCACGGCGGGCTGGTCTGCACGCTCGCCGACTCGGTCGCCGGCTGCGCCGTGCACACCAC
>JAOPYP010000726.1 GCA_025964635.1 Actinomycetes bacterium
CGCCGTCACCGCCTCGGTCATGACCTCGTTGGGCCGCAGCTTCCGGTCCGCATCCAGGAACTGCTGGACGAACGGGATGTTCACCGCCTCGAACACCGGCGTCACCTTGAGCGTGGTCAGCACCTGCTTGAGCATCTGCACCGCCCGGGTACCCGCTGCCACGCCCCCGTAGCTGGCGAACCCGGCGGCCTTGTAGTGCCACTCGTGGTGCAGGTAGTCGATCGCGTTCTTGGTGGCCGCGTTGAACCCGTAGTTGTACTCGGGGATCACGAAGATGAACGCGTCCGCCCGGCTGATGGTGGCGCTCCAGTCCTTGGTGTGCTGGTACTCGTACTGGTGCAGCCGGGGGTGCCGGGGCTCGTTGAACATCGGCAGGTTCACCTCGGCCAGGTCCACCACCTCCACGGCGAAGTGGCCGTGCGCGGCCGCGCACGCGGTCACCCACTCGGCGACCGACGGGCCGACCCGGCCCGGACGGGTACTGCCGATAATGACCTGCAGCAACGGCTGGCGCATGGTGATGACTCCAGAAGGTGATGGCGACGGGGGCACGCTGCGCTTGAGCGCCGGGCCGGCGGTCTGTATTCCAGCGCGTGATATCCAGGGGATGTGACGATCAGCCCATGACCGAGCCGCTGACCACGGGGGCGGGGCAGTGGCGCCGGATCAGGCGGCTGCTCAACGAGCACCGGCAGGAGCTCGCCGCGATGGCGGCCGGGCTGTACCCGGATCTGCCCCGGGTGGCCGGCACCGACCTGCTGTGCTGGCCGGAATGGCGGCCCGCCGCCCCGCTGGATCTCGCTGAGCTGCGGCTCGACTGGATCAGCGCGCCGCCGCGGCCCGCCGCGGACGGGACCGGCGCGGCCGCCGCGCACGTGCTGCCGCGGACCGCGGCCGGCCAGGCGTACCCCGCGTACGCGGCGGCGATCGAGGCGCTGGACCGGCCGGCCCTGTTCGAGAACCGGGTCTGCTACCGGCTGCTGGACGCGGACCTGACCGGCGAGACCAGGGCCGGCCCCCGGCGGCTGCGCTTCGGCCCCTCCCGGTACTTCGAGGCGGTGAACCTCGGCCAGGCCGTGGCGCACGAGCTGACCGCGGCCTGGGCCGCCTCGGGGAGCCCGCCGGACCGGCCGCCCCTGGACTCGGCCGCCCTGGACTCGGCCGCCCCGGACTGCGCCGCCCTGGACTGGGCCGCCCTGCCGTTGCGGGCCTCGGTGGGTGATCCGTGCGCGCTGCCGCGCCGTAGCGCGCTCACCGCCGTCACCACCCTGACCCTGCGCCGCGCCCCCGGCGGCGCGGCGTCGTTCCTGCTGCACTGGCGGGACCCGGCCCTGGTCAACCACGCGGGTGGCCTGTACCAGGTGATGCCCGCGGGCATCTTCCAGCCGGTTTCCGCGGCGCCGGCCGCGCGGCGCCACGACCTCAGCCTGTGGCGGTGCCTAACGCGGGAGTTCAGCGAGGAACTGCTGGGCGGGTCTGAGGAGTATCCCACCCGCGCCGGGCGGCTCGACTATGGGCGATGGCCGTTCCACCGGGAACTGGCCGCCGCCCGGGAGGCGGGCACGCTGCGGGTGAGCTGCCTCGGGCTGGGGGTCGACCCGCTGACGCTGGCCACCGACATCCTGACCGTGGCGGTCTTCGAGGCCGACGTGTTCGACCGGGTGTTCCGCGGCCTGGTCACGGAGAACGCGGAGGGCCGGGTGGTCACCCAGGACGGCTCGGCCGCGATCCCGTTCACCCAGGCCAGCGTGGACCGCTTCACCAGCGGGGGTGAGCCGGTGCAGACCGCTGGCGAGGCCCTGCTCCGGCTCGCCTGGCAGCACCGGGACCTTCTGGGTATAGCCGGATAAACGATCTCCTCGGCGTCTCTGGGTAAGAAGAGAGCAGGGACCCAGCCGCAGGGAGGACAGTCATGGCCACGAAGCCGGTCATTGCGGGCACGGATGGTTCACAGGAGTCGCTGCGGGCGGTGGACTGGGCGGCCCGCGAGGCGGCGCTCCGCGGAACGTCGCTGCGCATCGTGGCGGTCCCGCCGCTGCCGCCGCGGATGACCGCCGCCCCGGCGACCCCCGGCACCGTGAGCTACGTGGTCGAGCAGTCCGTGGGCCAGGCCCTGGCCGGGGCCGCGCAGCAGGCCGCGGCGCAGCACCCCGGCCTGGCAATCGAGACCCAGATGCTGGCCGGGGCGCCGGCTCAGGTGCTGGCCGGGGCCGCGCGGGACGCCGCCATGCTGGTGGTGGGCTCCCGCGGCGCCGGAGGCTTCAGCGCGATGATCCTCGGCTCGGTGAGCCGGTACGCCGCGACGCACGCGCCCGTCCCGGTCGTGGTGGTGCGGGAGGAGACTACGGCCGCGCACCCCGAGGTCGTGGTCGGCGTCCGGGACCCGGCCCAGTCCGAGGCGGCCCTGGGATTCGGCTTCGAGGAGGCGGCCCTGCGCCAGGCTCGGCTGCTCGCCGTGCACGCCTGGTCCTCGCCGGTCCCCGGGCACTCGGAAGCGCCCGCCGAGGAGACCGGCCGCCTGGAGAGCGCGGTTATCGCCTGGCGGGAGAAGTTCCCCGAGGTGGAGGCGCGCTGGGAGGTGGTGCACGCCCACCCGGGCCGGGTCCTGGCCGGCTCATCCGCCCGCGCCGGCCTGGTCGTGCTGGGCCGGCACGCGCCGGGCGGGCATGCTCCCGGGGTCGGCTCGGTCACCCACGCCGTGCTGAGCCACGCGCACGGTCCCGTGGTATCCGTGCCAGGGGACTAGACGTGTGGTGCCGGAGGCCAGTCGTGCAGTGCTGCGGATTAGGGTGTCGTTCCGGGACTAGCCGTGTCGTCATTGCGGGCTATTCGTGTAGTGCCGGGGGCTAGAAGTGTCGTGCCCAGGATTAGTGGTGTCGTTCCGGGGACTAGTGCTGTAGTGCTGGAGGTAGTCGTGTAGTGCCCGGGATTAGCCGTGTCGTGCCGGTGGGTAGCACTCGACCCCCGGCACGGGGCGGCCGTTCTCCAGGTAACAGGAGCCGCCCGACCGGAGAGCGGCCTTGACCCGCCGCCGGATGGGTTTGCGCAGCAGGTCCAGGGCGGCGGGGAGCGGCTCGATCCGGTACGCCGAGATCTCCTCCCGCTGCAGCACGATCCCCGCGAGATCCTTGTCCGGCAGCACGCCGCAGTCGAACAGGAACCGCAGCCCGCCCGGCTTGCCGCGGCGCGGCGGCCGGAAGTCCACGCACGCGAGGCGGCCGCGCTTCACGGTCAGGCCGCACTCCTCGAGCACCTCGCGCTGGCAGGCCGCCCAGGGGGTCTCGCCGCCGGCCTCCATCACGCCGCCGGGGATGGTCCACCCGGACTTGTAGACCGGCTTGAGGATCAGCAGCCGCCCCGACCGGTCAAAGATCAGCGCCCCGGCCGAGGCCGGGATGGCCGGGAGCGGCTGGCCGTCCAGTGGCGCGGTCACGGCACCACGCTACGTGGGCAGGCGGATCGGTGCACCAGGCGGCGGGCGCGCATCGGGCATC
>JAOPYP010000739.1 GCA_025964635.1 Actinomycetes bacterium
GAACTGGATGTCCCCGCCCTGCCGCCTGGTCGAGGAACCGGGCCGGTGGGTGGTCACGGGCAAGTCGGGCGAGACGCTGACGATCGCCCTCGAGGAGATCATCAGCGACTCCTCTTTCGACCTGGGAGTCGATCCGGGCCTGGTCAAGGACGGCGTCGAGTCGCACCTGCAGGCACTGCTGGCCGCGCAGATGCAGGTCCTCGGCGAGGGCTGGCGGCTGATCCGCCGCGAATACCCGACCGCCATCGGCCCAGTCGACCTGATGTGCCGCGACGCGGACGGCGGCCGCGTGGCGATCGAGATCAAACGCCGCGGCGAGATCGACGGAGTTGAGCAGCTCACACGCTATTTGGATCTGCTGAACCGCGATCCCCTGCTCGCCCCCGTGCAGGGGATCTTCGCCGCCCAGGAGATCAAGCCGCAGGCCCGGGTACTAGCCGAGGATCGTGGTATCAGGTGCCTCGTCCTCGACTACGACTCCCTGCGCGGCGCCGAAGACGGCACCCTGCGGCTGTTCTGACCCTCTTCGCAGGATGACCAGCCGCCCTATCGGCCACTAGCGGCTGCCCCTGCGCGATCCGGCGGTCAACCGGGATGAAATATTCTTCGAAACGGCCCAGCCGGCCAGGCCAGACCCACAATCTGGGCCGTGATGTCGCGCATCTGGGCGCGCACGATTTGCAAGCTAGCTACTATGGCCCGGTTATGGGTACTGATCAGGGACCTGCCCCTGACCTTCCCGCGCGCAGGCCGGGCCTGCCGACGCGGGGCTCAGGGCTTCCTATCCAGGGGTCAGGGCTGCCGACCCGGGGCTCGGGGCCTCCGCCAGAAGGCTCAGGGCTGCCGACCCGGGGCTCGGGGCCCCCGGCACAGGGCTCAGGGCTGCCGACCCGGGGCTCAGGCCTTCCGCCAGCAGCCTCAGGACTGCCAACTCGAGGCTCCGGGGTTCCGGCAGAGGGCACGGCGCTGCCGACGCGTACCACGCGCTTCCGCCGCCCCGGCCGGCACCGCAGTCCGCACCAGCTGTCGGTGCCGTCCGATGCCCCCGCGCTGATCCTGGCGGTTCCCGGCCCGGCCACCGACACCGGCATCGATATCGTCGCCGACATCATCGACGTGGCCAGCCAGTCCTGCCCCGGTGTCACGGTACGGGCCGGCTTCCTCGAGGGCGAGGAGGAGAGTCTCAGCTCGGTGCTGGCCAGCTGCCCCAGGGTGGAAGGCCGGCCGGCGGCCGTAGTGGTGCCGCTGCTCATCTGCCCGCAACCGGAGACCGACGCGGCGATCGCGGCGGAGATCTCCGCCGCGGCAGTGCCGGTACTCCCCACCGCGGCCCTCGGTGTCCATCCGATCCTGGCCGGGGCCTTGCACGTCCGGCTCGCCGAGGCCGGCCTGGCCCGCAGCGACCGGATGGGCCGGATCAGCATCGTCAGCACCGCAGCCGAGGGCGTGCTGGTCACGGCGCTCGGTACTGACGCGATGTCCATCGCCGGCACCGCGGCCGTGCTGCTCGCCGCGCGGCTGGCGGTTCCTGTCGCCGCCGCGTCGCTGAACGAGCCGAGCAGCATCCGGGACGCGGCGGGACGGCTGTTCGACGCCGGCGTCACGAGCCTGGCCATGTCGCCCTGCGTGATCGGGCCGGAAACGGACCATCTCGATCTCGCCGCGGTCGCCGAGGCGGCGGGCATGAAGGCAGCCGGGCCGCTGGGGGCCCAGCCGCCCATCGGCCAGCTCGCCGCGATGCGTTACGGTGCCGCGCTGCAGGATCCGCAGCTGGCCGGCACGTCGAGCTGAGCCCGGCCCCCGGCTCACCGGCCCCGGGCTCATCGGCCCGGGTTGGACAATCCGGCTAGCCGCCGAGCACCGCCGCGTTGACGGCGCGTGCCTCGTCGGCCAGTTCCGGGACCTCCACCACGGTCACACCGGAGGAGCGCAGCAGTTTCGCGCCCCCGCCCTGGGCGAACACCGGCGGCTCCAGCCAGCCGATCACGACCCGGCGCACGCCAGCCGCGATGATCAGCTCGGCGCACGGGCGGGGGCGCGACGCGCGGAACCGGCAGGGTTCGAGCGAGCTGTACAGCGTCGCGCCGGGCAGCCGCGGATCGCCGGGATCCACGGTGGCCAGGGCCCCCTCCTCCGCGTGGTTGTGCGGGTCATGCTCCCGCGAGAAGCCGGTCGCGAGCGTGCTGCCGTCGGCGGCCACGATCACCGCGCCGACGCAGAACGCCGACGGCGACGGCGGGCAGCGCCGGGAGAGCTCGATGGCCTGGCGCAGCCAGTGCCGGTCCGAAGCGGTGGCGGCCGGTCCCCGACCGGGCGCCACAGAGCCGCGCACCCCGCCACCGGGCACCCCGGAGCCGGGTCCCTGGTCAGCCACGGGCCGCCGCCTCCTCTCGTGGCGCCACAGGGCCCTCCGCGCCGTCCACCCGGTAGCGCAGCAGCACCATCTCGCCCACCGGCCGGGCCTCGGCCAGGTGCAGCGGGTGCGCCGAGCTGGCCGGGTAGTGCCCCGGACCGGCGAAGCGCGGTGC
>JAOPYP010000743.1 GCA_025964635.1 Actinomycetes bacterium
GGGCCCGGCCTGCCCAGGCGCCCCGGCCCAGGCCCGCTCCGGCCGATCCGGCCTGCCCCGGCCCGGCCCGGCCGGCTGAGCTCGTGTGGCCGGCGCGGGCCGCCGAACCGGACCATGGCGGTGCCGATGGGGGAGGCGGCCATGCAGACCTGCCGGTCGAGCACCCGCCGCGCGGCGCGGAGCCTGCTGGCCGAGAACGAGGTCACGCAGACCCGGTCCCAGGCTCCGGTCCGGCGCAGCACGGCCGCGAGCGGCCCGACCGCGGGCGCGTCCTTCAGGTCGATGTTGAAGCGCACGTCCGGCCAGGCACCCAGCAGGTCTTCCAGCAACGGGATCGGCTCGGTGCCGCCGATCCGTGCGGTGGAAACTTCCCGGTGGCTCATCCTGGCGATCCGGCCGGGGCGGCCGGTCACCCGGACCAGCGTCCGGTCGTGGAACGCGAGCAGGACCCCGTCCGCCGTCGCCTGGACGTCCGTCTCCAGGTACTGGTAGCCCAGCCCCACGGCGTGCTCGAAAGCCCGCCACGAGTTCTCCGGCGCGTGCGCCGCCCCTCCGCGGTGGGCGAACGCCAGCGGCCTGGGGTGATCGAGGAATGCGGTCGCCATGTATGCGAGTATGCGCTACCAGCCGGAGCAGTCTGTAAACGGAGCATGACCGGACCCTGAAACGCCTGTAGCGCCGGGGTTTCTCATCCGCCCTGGTCAGCGCCGCCCTGAGGGCCGGCTGCCCACTCCCGGCGCCGCGCCTCGGCGAGGGCGATCCCGGCGGCGGCGGACACGTTCAGGGATCCGACCCGGCCGACCAGGGGGATGTACGCGACCGCGTCGGCGACCGCCAGCAGCGCGGGGGAGCAGCCGTGGTCCTCGTTGCCGAGAACCAGGCAGACGTCGCCGTGCAGCGGCGCCTCGTGCAGCGGGTACGCCCCCGCCGCCTGCTCGATCGCGACCACCCGGAACCCGGCGGCACCGGCCGCCTTGGCCGCGGCCACCGGGTCCGGTTCACGTTCCCAGCTGAGCAGCCGCAGGGTGCCCAGGGCGGTCTTGGCCGCGGAGGGGTGATCGAGGGCGGCCGAGTTCCCGCACAGCCAGATGTGCTCGGCGCCGAACGCGGCCGCCGACCGCACGATCATCCCGACGTTGAAGGGCTGGGTCACCGAGTCGAGCAGCAGGGCCACCCGGGCCCCGGTGGCCCGGCGCCAGGAGCGGTTCAGCCGCTTCACGTCCGTGGGGCGCAGCTGCTTGTACGGGGCCGCCGCGGGGGCCCCTTCCGGCTGCCCCGGCCCGGCTGGCTGGGCGGGCCCGCTCACCGGGCCGCCACCTGCAGCACGCGGTAGCCGCTGCGGGACGCGATCCGGCTGGCCGGCCACCCTTCGGCCTGCAGCCACCGTTGCAGCGAGTCCGCGCCCAGGTTCCGCTGGACCACCAGGTGGGCCTGGCCGCCGGGGGCCAGCCGGCCCAGCCAGCTGGCCAGCATCTCGTGCAGCGCCTGCTTGCCTACCCGGATCGGCGGATTGGACCAGATCGCGGCGAACTGGCCGGGCAGGCCCGGGGCCTCCGGGGTCACGCAGCGCAGGTTGCCCAGGCCCGCGCGGGCCGCGTTGGCCGCGCACAGCTCCAGCGCGCGCTCGTTGACGTCCACCGCCCAGACCGTGGCCCCCGGCGCCCGGGCCGCCATGGCCAGCGCGATGGGGCCGTATCCGGTGCCGAGGTCGAGCAGGTCGCCGCGGGCCGGGGGAGGCGGCACGGTCTCCAGCAGCACCCGGGTCCCCGGGTCCAGCCGTCCCCCGGAGAACACCCCGGCGTCGGTGGCGCACTCGAAGTGCAGGTCGGGGAGGACGACCTGGATCAGGCCCGGGCGGTGCGCGGCCGCCGGGCTGGCGGTGAAGTAGTGCTCGCTCACCCTGTCCTGGCTCACCCTGTCCTGGCTCACCCTGTCCTGGTCCGCCTGCTCCTGGTCCCGGCCCGCGCGCTGTTCCTGCCCCGCCTGCCCTGCCTGCCCCGCCTGCCCCGCCAAACCGGGCGTGCCTAGCGTGATGGGGGCGGGGCTGGCGATGAGGGTGGCGCGGGCACTGAGCCCGGCACCGGGGCGTGTTCCTCCCGGGCCAGGGCCGGCGCGATGTAGCGGCGGCTGACCCAGCGCTCGACCACGAAGGTCAGCACGGGGATGGTGCCGGCCAGGAGCAGGATCACGGTAGGCCAGATCGTCAGGCGCAGCCGCCGGGCCAGCAGGTACGCGAAGATCAGGTAGATGATGTACAGCAGCCCGTGCAGCGTGCCGACGGGGTTGACCACGGACGTGTTGTTGTCGATCACCTGCAGCGGGATGCCGACGAAGCACAAGATGATCAGCACCACGCCGGTCACGTAGGCCATCACCCGGTAGCGGAGCACGGCTGCGCGCACCGGCCTGCCTCCTCAAATTTTTGTCAGGGCCCGCTCAGCGGAGCCCGTGCCACTTGCCGTGCCTGCCCGCCTCGGCGGTGAGCCGGGCCAGGTAGGCGTTGTAGGCGGCCAGGTCCTCGTCATCCTCATCCTCGGCGACGCCGGCGTCCCCGGTGGCGAGGGCGGCCGCAGCCGTCCCGTTCCGCCCGGCGGGCAGCGCCACGCTGTCCAGTCCCTCGGCGCGGGCCGGCGGCCGGAACTCGTCCTTGATCGTCTTGGCCCAGAAGACGATCGCGAAGCCGGCGAAAATAGGCCACTCGAACGTGTACGCCCAGCTCAGAGCGTTCCCTGATACGGCCCGGCGGTACTGCCAGTAGCCCAGGGCCAGCATGCCCAGGACCGTCAGGACCATCAGCGCATGCCAGCCCAGCCACTTGGGCCGGAACAAGAACCGCCAGCTCGGGGCCGGGGTATCGCTGGACATGCGAAGAAGTCTAGCCGCGCCCCCC
>JAOPYP010000759.1 GCA_025964635.1 Actinomycetes bacterium
TCTGGCTGGGCCGCCGGGACATCCCGGGGATCCGGCCCGGGCGGCGGATCACCGTGCACGGGCGGGTCGCCCAGGTCAAGGACGAGCGGACCATCTACAACCCCAGCTACCAGCTCCAGCCCGGCCCCGAGTGAGCCGCTAAGCCTGGTCAGCCCCGGTCAGGCCGGACCCTGGAAGCGGTACCCCATGCCCGGCTCGGTGAGCAGGTAGCGCGGCCGGGACGGGTCGGGTTCCAGCTTGCGCCGCAGGTGAGCCACGTGGACCCGGAGGTAGTTCGCCTCGGTCTGGTACTGCGGCCCCCACACCTCCCGCAATAGCTGCCTCTGGGTGACGAGCCGGTTTTCGTTGCGGACAAGTATTTCCAGCAGCGACCACTCGGTCGGGGTCAGCCGGACGTCGCCGTCGCTCCGGATCACGCGTTTCGCCGCCAGGTCCACGGTGAAGTCGGGGGTGATCCGGACCGGCTCGTCGGGGGCGGGCGTCGCCCGGCGGACCGCCGCGCGGAGCCGGGCGAGCAGCTCGTTCATCCCGAACGGCTTGGTCACGTAGTCGTCCGCGCCGGCGTCCAGGGCGGCCACCTTCTGGACTTCCTGGCCCCAGGCCGACAGCACGATGATCGGCGTGGACGTCCAGCCGCGCACGCCCCTGATCACCTCGGTGCCGTCCATGTCGGGCAGGCCGAGGTCGAGGATCAGCACGTCCGGGCGGTCCCGGGCCATCGCGGCCAGCCCGGACGCGCCGTCCGCCGCGGTCGTGACCTCGTACTTCCGCGCGGTGAGGTTGATCCGCAGGGCACGCAGGATCGGTTCCTCGTCGTCGATGACCAGGACCCTGGTCATCTCACGCCGGTCCGGCCGGGCGGTCACGGCTCGGTGCTCACGGCTCGGTGCTCACGGCTCGGTGCTCACGGCTCGGTGCTCACTGGACCGGCGGGGCGGCCGAGTCGGCCGTGGCCGCCGCCGCCGGCAGGCTGACCTGGACCGTCAGCCCGCCGCCCGGCGTATCGGCCGCGTGGATCGTGCCGCCCATGGCCTCCAGGAAGCCCTTGGCCACCGCCAGCCCGAGGCCGACACCGTTGCCCGTCGCGCGGTCGCCGAGCCGTTCGAACGGCTCGAACATGCGCAGCTTGAACTCGTCCGGGACGCCCGGGCCGTGGTCGCACACCTCCAGCCGCACGCTGCCGCCGTCCGGGGTGGCCCGCAGCTCAGGCGGCTGCCCGGACGGGGAGTGGGCCAGCGCGTTGGAGAACAGGTTGGCCAGCACCCGCTCCAGCAGCACCGGGTCGGTGCGGACCAGCGGCAGGCCGTCGGGCACCGCGATCCGGACGCTGCTGGCCGGGGCCAGCCCGAGCAGGGCGGCCGGCGCGACCTCCTCGACCGAGGTGGCCCGCAGGAACGGCTGCAGCGACCCGGTGGCCAGGCGGCTCATGTCGAGCAGGTTGCCGATCAGCGCGTCGAGCCGGTCCGCCCCGTCCTCGATGGTCGCGAGCAGCGCCGCCTCGTCAGCCGCGGTCCAGTCCACGTCGGTCTGACGCAGCGTGCTCACGCTGGCCTTGATCGAGGCCAGCGGGGTGCGCAGGTCGTGGCTGACTGCGGCGAGCAGCGCGGTGCGCATCCGGTTCCCCTCGGCCAGCGCCTCGGCCTGCGCCGCCTGGGTACGCAGCCGGTCCCGGTCCAGCGCCGCGCCGGCCTGGGCGGCGAACCCGTCCAGCAGCCGGGCCGTGATCGGGCGGGACTGCCCCGCCACCAGCAGGGCCACCGTGTCATTGACCGGGACGCGGGTGGCCACCTCCGCCGGTGGCGCGGACCCGCTGACCGCGACGCTCACCCACTGATCCCGGACCCGCTCGGCCAGTTCGGCCCGGCCACCCCAGGCGCTGGTCAGGTGATCCAGCACCGCGGTGGGCGTGTCAGCCCCGCCGAGCACGGTCTGGGCCAGCTCCAGCAGCGACGCGGCCTCGCCGGCGCTGCGGGCCGCCTGCACCTGCCGGCGCGCGGCCAGGTGGACGACGCTGCTGACCGTCACCGCCACGGTGACGAACAGGAGCAGCGCCAGTATGTTGCGGGGCTCGGCGATCGTCAGCGTGTGCAGCGGGACGGTGAAATACCAGTTGAGCAGCAGGCTGGCGGTGATCGCGGCGAGCACGGCGGGCCAGAAGCCGCCGACGACCGCCACCGCGACCACGGCCACCAGGTAGATCAGCAGGTCGTTGGCGAGGTCCAGGTGCGGGCGCAGCGCGGCCAGCACCACGGTGAGCAGCGGCAGCCCGGCCACCAGCAGGATCCCGGCGACCTGCCGCCTGCCGCGCAGGCCTGTCCGCATGGTTTCGCCCGGCGGCCCGGTGACCCCGGGCCGGCCCGCATCGCGGCCCCCGGGCCGCCCGCCATGCACGCGCACAATCCCTAGTCTGAACGACGGCGCCAGCCCGCGCACCATCAGGCCGATGCCGGCCCCGGCCAGGACGCACACGGCCATGGTCAGCGCGGCCCGTGCGGCGACCGGGCCGGTCATCCGCAGCTGGGCGTACGGCGGGTGGGAGAAGCCCGCCACCGTCAGCCAGCCGATCACCCCCAGCACCGGCGCGGCCAGCGGCTCGGACACCGCGGAGATCGCCAGGACCACCGCCGCGGCCAGGGTGAGCACCCCGGTGGCCGGCAGCCGGCCCCCCAGCCCGGCCGCGAACGCGCCGACCACCAGCAGCGCGGTGAAGCCGGCGGGCAGCGCGTAGTGCGCCGCCAGCCCACGGGGCGAACGGTTGCGGTCCATCGGGTCCAGTTCACCGCGCGCGAGGGGCTCCGGGGCTGATCTTCACGCTGCCTTAACGCGCCCGCTCAGGACCTTAACGCCCCCCTAACGGCCCGTCCGCAGCACCGGGACTCCGCGCCGGCCCGCCGCCCGTCCGAGCCCGCCAGCGAGTCCGGGCACAGACCCCCCGGTGCAGCGGACCAGTCGGTCCGCGCCACTCAGGGACGGGCCGCGTCCGGGTTACCGGGACCCGGCGTTGAACACGTCCCGGCCGAAGTCCGCCGCCGTGGCCGCGAAGCCCAGGTGACCGTGTCCGTCAGCACCGCCGGACCTGATGCCGAGCAGGTCCTCGTACGTGCGCAGGGCGGAGTAGTGGTTGTAGGAGCCGGTGCTGTCCACGCTGCCCGGCGTGATCCAGCGCGGGTTCAGCAGCACGGCGCCGACCTGGCCGCCCCCCGGCATGGTGCCGGCGGGGGGTTCCTGGCCGGGCGTGAGGCCGGTGACGCCGAGCAGGTCGTAGTAGGTCTTGCCCCCGTAGGCGGCGATCGGGGTGTTGAGCAGCGGCGAGTAGCCCGGGTTGGCGTTGCCCGGGCCCGGCTGCTCGTGGCCGCCAGCGGCGGTGTCGGTTGCGGCACCCTCGTCGAAAGTGACCATCACGAGCGTGTGGCCGCTGCGGTAGGCCGGCGAGTGCAGGATCAGCGGCATCCAGGTCCTGAGGAAGGCGTCGGCCCCGGCCAGCCCGCCGGTGGTACCGCCCGTGGCGTTGGTGCCCGCGCAGGTGGCGTCGTGCCCGTCATTGCACAGGTTCGGGGTGATGAAGGCGAACCGCGGCGTGCTCCACTCGTGCGCCAGGTCCTGGGCGAGGTGCCCGTGGTAGGCGACGGCACCGCCCGCGGAGGTCGACGCCGTGCCCAGCGGCACGACGTCGTGAGCGCAGAGCCGCGGGTTGTCCGTCACCGAGTGGAAGTAGATGAACGGGTTGTGCCGGTTGGCGTACTGATCGGTCACTGGCGACTTGACCTGGCTCCCGGTGGCATTCGGGCCCTCCGCGCTGTTGGTGTCGTCGGAAGCCACGCCACTGACCTGGGTGGGGTGAGCGCAGTCGGTGCCACCGAGCGGGTCGGCCTGCCCGCCGTCCCGGCCCGGGTCGTTGCCCATGTCCTCGGCGTACGAACGCCAGTCACTCCCGGCCGTCCACGGGTAGGCCTGGTCGAGCTGGTTGCCGATCGTCTGCACGCTGCGCGGGAACACGCAGCCCTGCCCGTCGGCCTGGCCGGGATAGAGCGCCTGGTTGGGGTCCGGCGTGCCCGGGGTGACGTCGTTGTAGCTCCCGGTCAGCGAGGTGATGCTGGTGACGCAGTCACTGCTGGTGACCTGGTTCGGTGCCTGGCCGGAGACCTGGGAGATGTAGTTGTCCAGGCTGACGTGCCCGGTGGCGTAGTAGTGCGGGACGAGCTCGCCTGCAGGAAGCAGGGTGCCGTTGAGGTAGGTGGCCGGCGACGAGGAGCCGAAGGTGGCGCCGAAACTCTCGTTCTCCAGCTCAATGACGATGATGTGCCGGATCGCGCCCGGCGGGAGGGGCAGGGAACTGCGCGCGGTGTGCGCCGGGGACGCTGCCTGCGCCGCGCCACGGGTGTGCGCGGCGGCGGCCACCGTCGGGGCCAGCGCCACTCCGAGCGCGGTCACACCTGCGGCTGCGAGCGTCGCGGCGTTGCGTCTGGCCCGAGACCTGCTGTCCATCATTCACCTCGTTGCTGGTGTGCACCCAGGGGCTGCAGCCGCCGATCCCCATGGAACGGTCACAGCTGGCCGGGAACAGGACCGAACCGGCACCTGACCGGCGGGAGCCGTAAGGGTGAACGTTTCGCGCCGCCGGTCAACGATGCGGCCCGGCGGACCATCCGCGGTTACGAGGCGGCCGGCTCAGCTGACGGGGGGGACGTGACTGGTGTGGCTGAGGGTGCCGGGACGGCGGGCGGCCGGCGGACGAACGCGGCCGCGGTGGCCGCCAGCACGCTGGCCGCGGCCGTGACCAGCCACACGTGCCGGAACGCGGTCACCGCAGCGGCCGCCGTGGCCGGGACCCCGAGAAGGGTGACGAGCACGGCCACGCCGAGCGCGAACGCGACCTGGCGGCCCATGTTCACCAGCGCGGACCCGGTGCCAAACCGGGCGGCGGGCAGCGCGGTGGTGCTCGCGCTCATCAGCGTGGGCAGCGTGAGACCGACGCCCATCCCGGTCAACAGCATGCTGGGCAGCATGTCGGCGGCGTAGTGCGGGGTGACGCTGACGGTGAAGACCCGCCACAGCAGCCCAGCCGCGAACAGCAGGTTGCCGGCCGCCGCCACCGGCGCGGGGCCGATCCGGCGGGCCAGCGGGCCCGCCCCGACCGCGAGGGCCGGGACCATGGCCGGGCCGGGGGCGATGGCCAGGCCGGTGCGCAGCGCCGAGTAGTGCCAGACCGTCTGGCACCACAGCACGTTGGACAGCAGCATGGCGGCGAACCCGATGCTGAACACGAACACCGCGGCGCTGGCCGACCGGAACGCCGGGATGCGCAGCAGGTGCAGTTCCACCAGCGGCCGCTCGTGGTGCGAGCAGCGCCACAGGAACCAGGCGAGCGCCACCGCCGCGCCGGCCAGCAGGGCGATGACCCCGGCCGAGGACCAGCCCCAGGACGGGCCCTCCACCAGCCCGCCGGTCAGCCCGGCGACGCCGGCAGTGAGCAGCACCACGCCCAGGAGATCGGGGAGCGGCTCACTGTCCCGGGCCGGGGGATGCGGCAGCACCCGGGCCCCGGCCACCAGCGCGGCCGCCCCGATCGGCAGGTTGACCAGGAACACCCACCGCCAGTCCAGCTGGACCAGCAGGCCGCCGGCCACCGGGCCCAGGGCGGCCGAGACGCCGCCGACCGCGGCCCAGGCCCGGACCCGCCCGGCCCGCCGGTCCGGCGGGGTAGCCGCCAGCAGCAGCGCGAGCGAGGTCGGGATCAGTGCCGCAGCGCCCGCGGCCTGCACGACCCGGGCCGCGACCAGGACCGCCAGATCCGGGGCGGCAGCGCAGGCCGCCGACGCGACCGTGAAGATCGCGATCCCGGCCAGGAACACCCGGCGCTGCCCGGTCCGGTCCCCCAGCCGTCCCGCGGGCACCAGCAGGGCCGCGAACACGATCGCGTACGCGTTGAGCACCCAGGACAGCCCGGCCAGCGAGCTGCCGCCGAAATTCCGCCCGATGCTGGGCAGCGCCACGTTCACGATGAACAAGTCCAGGTTGGACATGAAGATCGCGGCGACCACCACGGTGAACACGGCCCGCGGTCCCCCGCCGGCCCGCCCGGACGGCGGTCCCGTGCCGCGCCGCCCGGACGGCTGACGGTTTGGTATTCCAACTGTCATGCCAGGAGGGTAGCGACCGTCAGTTTGATATGGCAACCTTGGAGCATGGCAAGAACCGCATCCGTTCCCGAAACGCCTGGTCCGGGGCGTCTGGCGCAGCCGGAACTTCCGGGCCGCCCCTGTTCCATCGCCCGGGCCCTCGACCTGATCGGCGAAAAGTGGGCGCTGCTGGCGATCCGGGAGATCTCTTTCGGCAACCGCCGGTTCAACGAGATCGCGCGGAACACCGGCGCACCCCGCGACCGGCTGGCGGCCCGGCTGCACAGCCTGGTCGAGGCCGGGATCCTGGAGCGCCGCGAGTACCAGAGCTCGCCGCCGCGCGCGGAGTATCACCTGACCGAGGCGGGCCGGGATCTCACCCCCGTGCTCCGGGCCCTACTGGCGTGGGGCGACCGCTGGGTCTCGGACGAGCCCCCGGCCACGCTGATGCACGGCGATCACGAACTCGACCTGGTGACCGCCTGCCGTCACTGCGGGGCCGAGGCTGCCGCACCCGCCTCTCTCCAGGTGAACAGCCCAGGCTGGGACGTCCGCGGCCCGGTCCAGGCCAGCGAGTTACCCGGGAGCCCCCCGGACGAGGCAGCCGTGGCCCGGACGGCGCCATGACCACCCGGGAGACGGCTGCCTGGGACGCGGAGTACGCGGCCGGCCGCTACGCGGGCGAGCCGCCCGTGGACTTCGTGCACGACATCGTCGCCGCAGCCAGGCTGCGCGGGCTCCGGCAGGGGGTCTACGTCGGCTGCGGCAACGGGCGTAACCTGCTCCCCCTGCTGCACGCCGGACTCGACCTCACCGGACTGGACATTTCCCCGCGGGCCATCGCGCAACTGCGGGCCCGGCGGCCGGACCGGACCAGCGAGCTGATCACCGGCGATCTGGCCGCGCTACCCCGGGCGGCCCGTTATGACCTGGTCGTGGGCATCCAGGTCTTCCAGCACGGGACCCGGGCGCGGGCGCGCCAGCACCTGTCCGACGCGGCCGCCCGGGTCAGGCCCGGCGGCCTCCTCTGCGTCCGGGTCAACGCGGCCGGCACCGACATCGAGCACGCGCACCGGCGCTTCGAGGAGCACGAAGACGGCAGCTTCTCGGTCCGGTACCGCAGCGGGCCCAAGGCCGGGCTGGACATCCATTTCTTCACCGCCGCCGAACTGGCCGCCGTGGCCGGCAAGGCCTTCGACGCGGTACTTCCGCTACGGCGGCACAGCACCCTGAGGACTCCACCAGGCCACGGTCAGTGGTCGCAGTGGGAGGCCATCTGGCTGCGCCGCTGACCTCCGCCGGCCCTGGCCG
>JAOPYP010000771.1 GCA_025964635.1 Actinomycetes bacterium
GGGCCGGGCTGGAGCTGGTAGCTGGGGTTGTAGATGGTCCGCTCGTCCTTGACCTGGGCGACCCGCCCGTGCACGGTGATCCGCCGCCCGGGCCGGATCCCCGGGATGTCCCGGCGGCCCAGCCAGACCAGGGTGACGCTGCCGGTGCCGTCCCACAGGTCCGCCTCCATCGTGAGGCTGGTACCCCGGGGCCGGAGCGTGACCGTACGCAGCGTGCCCGCCACGTCCACGAACTCGTGGGCGGACGTGTCCGCGATCGGGGTCGCTCCCTCGTCGCGGCACTCGGCCGCGAGATCGGCGGCGTGCAGCGCGTCCCGGTCGGCGGTCAGCCTCACCAGCGGCGGCATCGCGTCTGCGCCGCCCGCCGGCGGGGTGACGTCCACGGTGGTCGGCAGCGGGACGCCGGCCGGGTAGCGGTGCGCGGCGGACTTCAGCTGGTAGGGCACGCTGGCCACGACGACGCCGGGCAGCAGCAGCAGCCGGGACTTCAGCCGCAGCGCGCTGTGGTTGTGCAGCAGCTGCTCCCACCAGTGCCCGAGCACGTATTCGGGGATGTACACGGTGACGATGTCGCGGGGGCTCTCCCGGCGCAGCCGCTTGACATACCCGACCACCGGCCGGGTGATCTCCCGGTAGGGCGAGGCCACCACGGTCAGTGGGACCGGGATGTTGGCCCGCTCCCAGTCCTCCTTCAGCCGGAGCGTCTCCGCCTCGTCCACATCCACCGTGACCGCCTCGAGGTGACTCGGCTGGGTGGCCCGCGCGTAGGACACGGCCCGCAGCGTCGGCAGGTGCAGCTTGGACACCAGGACGATGGTGCGGTTTCGGGCCGGCAGGGTGATGGTGAGCTCCTCCGGCGGGGTCAGCTCGACGGCGACGTTGTCGTAGTGCTTGTGGATGCCGCGCATGGTGAGCCAGATGATCGGCATGGCCACCACGACAATCCAGGCCCCGCTGGCGAACTTGCTGATCAGCACGATGACCAGGACCACCGCGGTGAAGCAGGCGCCGATGGTGTTGATCGTCCGGGACCGGACCATGCGCCGCCGGACGGTCTTGTCCGTCTGGTCGCGCAGCAGCCGGTTCCAGTGCCGGATCATCCCGGTCTGGCTGCACACGAACGACACGAACACGCCGATGATGTAGAGCTGGATCAGCCGGGTGGGGGAGGCCTGGAACACCACGATCAGCAGGATGGCGAACCCCGCCAGGAGCAGGATCCCGTTGCTGAAGGCCAGCCGGTCGCCGCGGTTACGCAGCTGGCGGGGCATGTTCCCGTCCCGGGACAGGATCGAGGCGAGCACCGGGAAGCCGTTGAACGCGGTGTTCGCGGCCAGCACCAAGATCAGCGCGGT
Organism: Actinomycetes bacterium; assembly: GCA_025964635.1. Classification (GTDB taxonomy): domain Bacteria; phylum Actinomycetota; class Actinomycetes; order Streptosporangiales; family Streptosporangiaceae; genus RYN-230. The sequence continues at coordinate 1,356 of JAOPYP010000771.1, forward strand.
GAACAGCTGCAGGACATAGAACAGGGGTGATCCGTCGCCGAACACGGCCCGGCCGACCTGGGCGATGACCGTGCGCTGGGTGGTGCCGGCCGGCACGCCGGCCAGGTCCTGCGCGGGGGCGTAGTGCACGTGGCTGGCCAGGGCCAGCGCCGTGACGCCGGCGAACATCGTCACCGCGATCAGGCCGAGCAGGGCCAGTGTGGTGGCGGCGTTCTTGCTCTTGGGCTTGCGGAAGGCCGGGACCCCGTTGCTGATCGCCTCCACCCCGGTCAGCGCCGTGCACCCTGAGGAGAAGGCCCGCAGCAGCAGGAATATCAGCGCGACGCCCGTGTACTCGCGGCTGGTCTTGATCCGGTAGCTGGCGCTGTCGGACTGCAGATGGTGACCCAGCCCTACGCGGGTGAGACCCCAGACGATCATCAGCGTGACCACGCCGATGAAGCAGTAGGTCGGTATCGCGAATGCCGTGCCCGACTCGCGTACGCCGCGCAGATTGATCACGGCGATCGCCGCCACCACGACCACGGCGATGAGCGTGACGCGGGAGTCCAGGGCCGGGAAGGCCGACGCCAGGTTGGCCACCCCGGCGGAGACCGACACCGCCACGGTCAGCGTGTAGTCGACCATCAGCGCGCTGGCTACCACCAGGCCCACCCGGGGCCCGAGGTTGGTGGTGGCCACCTCGTAGTCACCGCCGCCGGACGGGTAGGCGTGCACGTTCTGCCGGTACGACGCGACCACGACCAGCATGAGCACGCCGACCGCGAGCGCGATGTACGGGGTGTAGCTGAAGAACGCGAGGCCGCCGACCGACAGGACGATCAGGATTTCCTCGGTCGCGTAGGCGACGGAGGAGAGCGCGTCGCTGGCGAACACGGGCAGCGCGATCCGCTTGGGAAGCAGGGTATGACCGAGTCGGTCGCTACGTACCGGGCGTCCCAGCAGCAGGCGCTTGACGACCCCAAACATCATGGCCACGACCGCGATGGTAAGCCGGCGCTGGGGTGTGCGCTAGCCAGCGGGGTACCGCGGGGCGGTTCCGTGGCCGTCAGTGGCGGCCGGTAGCCGTCAGTTGCCAAAGGCGATGTTGTGTCCGGTGATGTGCACCAGGACACCCTGGGCGTTGAGCGTGATGCTCTGCAGCGTCATGCCCATCGGCAGGTTGGGCAGCGGGATGCTGAAGTCCCCCAGCCCGCCCAGGAGCTGGCTCGGGATCCCGCCCGCCGAGATCAGTTTCACATGGATCTTGTTGCCCGTCCGGGTCACCCGCGCCACCCCGCTGCCGGTGAACAGGCCCGCCACACTCGCGGTGATCTTCGCCTCGTGCTTACCGGCCTTGGAGATCTTCAGGTCGGCCACACCCGCAGCGCTGGACCCGGCCTTGGCCAGGCTGGCGAAGGTGATCAGCCCCGTGCCGTCGATGCTGGACACGGTGCCGCTCTTGAACCCGGAGTTGAGCTTGATGTCCTTCATTGTCGCGTTGATGTCGTCGATCGTCACCGGCCCGGCCTTCTCGCCGGTGGCGGTGATGTGAACGTCCTTGAAGTCGCGGGCGGCCAGCTGGGTGAGGAACGGGAAGCCCTGGATGGACACGTTCGGCTTGGAGCTGAAGCCCTGCTTCTGGATCTGGGTGGCGAACTGGTTGTCCGCGAAGTGAACGGCCACCCGGTCGGCCACCACGAGCAGGCCGGCCAGCACCACCAGGACGATGATCAGGACGAGCGGCCAGCGGCGCCGCCGCCGGGGGGTGCGGCTGTAGCGGCCCTCGGGCTCGTTGAAGAAACCGCCGTTCCCGCCGTCGTTTCCGTGCTGGATCGGCAGGCGCTGCGTCGGGTAATCGCTCACGGAAGCCGCCAGGTGCTCGTGTCCCGGCCGGGTGCCAGGCAGCGTTGCGCAAATGTTATGACATGGCCGCTCGGGACGCATGGGCTGACGACACCGCGGCCAGCCGGCGATAGCCGGCCTGTCACAGTATCTGCCCTGGTCGCAAGCGGCTCATCCAGGTTTCTGGGAATTGAATTATCCCAGCTGGGACACATTTACGGCCTCCAATTGGTGTGACACCGAATTCGTGACCAGCGCGGTCCGGCCGCCGGGCTCCACGGCGAACTCGCGCGGCAGGACCCCGGCCCCGATCACGCCGACCAGGGCCGGGCGGCCGGCCAGGGCGGCGGGGACGTCGATCACCCCGAGGCTGGCCAGGCGGGCCTGGTGCAGGCCGGAGTTGGCGACCAGGATCCGGCGGCCGCCCGCCAGCGCGGTGAGCCCGATCGGCGCCGACCCGACCCGGACCTTCGCGATCAGCGCCCGGGCCGGCTCGCTGCGCAGCCGCGCGGCCGAGAAGGCCAGCAGCGCGTTGCTGGCCCGGGCGGTCACCCACACGGTCGAGCCCCCGGACGTGGTGATCACCCGGCCCGGGTCGCAGCCCGCTGAGGCCGTGCCCTGCACTGAGCGGGCCGGATCCGACTCGGCCCGCCGGACGTTGATCACGCTCAGCGTGCCCTGGTCCGCCCCCGGGTCCCGCTTCTGGGCGGTCACGTACAGCCACTGGCCGTTGCGGGCCATGGTGATCCCGATCGGGTTGACCCCGAGGTGCACATCCCCGACGAAACCGGAGTCGCGCAGCCCGCTGGCCAGCGCGGCGGCCAGGTTGAACACCGCCAGGGTGCCACTGCCCTGCAGGGTGACGAACGCGAACCGGCCGTCGCGGGACAGCGCCACCTCGACCGCCCCCGCCCCGCCCGGGCTGGCGAGGGTGCCCAGCACGCTGCCGGCCCGGCCATGCTCCGCGCGGGCCACCCTGACGACCACGGCCCCGCTGCCGGAAGCGGCCAGCAGGTAGCGCCCGTCTGGGGTGAGGGCCTCGCCGTGCACCGGCGCGGGCACCATGACCCGGTGGGCCAGGACCGGGGCCAGCCCGGTGTCGGCCCGAAGCACGTCGATCGAGCGCCCCACCCCCGTGGACACGAACGACCAGCGCCCGTTAGCGGTCACCGTGACGGCGAACGGCATCCCGGTCAGCGTGACGAACTGGGGGTGAATGCCCGCCAGCCGGGGCGCGGTGGACGAGGCCGTGACACAGCCGGGCGGCGTCAGCGCCGCGGCGGCCGGCCGGGGCCGGTGGGTGACGGCCAGCGCGGTGCCGCTCAGCCCCAGGATGAGCAGGGCGACCAGAGCGGCCACCATGCGGGACCGCCACCACGGCCGGGACTGGCCGGCGGCCGGGATCCCAGAGTGGCCGCCACCGGCCGGCGGCGGCCCGGTGGCGGAGAGAGGCCCGGTGGCCGCGAGAGGTCCGGTGTGGGGATCTGAGAGGGGCCCGGTGTCTGAGAGGGGACCAGGATCTGGCGCCGGGGCGAAGGAGGTGTCCGTGGGCGGACCTGGGAAGAAGGGGACTTCTGTCGCCGGGCCTGCGGGAAAGGGGACGTCCGTGGGCGGCCCGGACGGCGCGTCCTGCGGCGCTAAGGCCGGCTGGGCCCAGCCGGAGCCGGCCGGGTCAGTGGCCGCCCGGGGGCGGCCCTCGTCGTAGGCGGCGCCGTAGAGCAGCGCGGTACCCAGCTCGTCGGCCGGGTCCGGCTCTGCGGGTCCGGTCGTTGCCGGGCCGGTCCCCGCGAAGCCGGGGCCTGCGGGGCCGGTCGCGGCCGGGCCCGGCAGGCAGGCGGCGCGCAGCGCTTCCGCGAAATCGAGGCACCGTGGGTAGCGGTCGGCCGGTGACTTGGCCATGGCTTTACGCAGGACCTGATCCACCGCGGGCGGGAGGTCGGGGCGGCGGCTGGTCAGCCGCGGTGGCGCCTCGGACAGCTGCGCCCATAGCAGCGCCAGGTGCTGGTCACGGCGGAACGGCGGGCTGCCGGAGAGCATCTCGAACGCGGTGCAGGCCAGCGAGTACAGATCGCCCCGGCCGTCCACCGGCCGGTTCTCGATCTGCTCCGGGGCGACGTAGTCGAGGGTGCCGACCAGCTGGCCGGTCGCGGTGAGGCCCAGGCCGGCCACGGCCTGCTTGCTCAGCCCGAAATCGGACAGGTACACGTGATCGGTGCGGCCGCCGCCGGGCGCCGGGTCGAGCAGCATGTTCGCGGGTTTGACGTCCCGGTGCACCAGGCCGCGCCCGTGCGCCGCGTCGAGGGCGGCGCCCACCTGGGACACGATGTCCACCGCCCGCCGGGCGCCCAGCCGCCCCCCGGAGTCGAGGAGCGTGCGCACGTCGGGGCCGGACACGTAGCGCATGGCGATGAACAGCACGCCGTCGGCCTCACCCGCGGCGAAGACCGGGATGATGTTGGGATGATCCACCGCGGCGGCGGCCCGGGACTCGCGGATGAACCGCTGCTGGAACTGCTCGTTCTCGGCCAGCACCGGATCGAGGATCTTGAGCGCGACCTGCCGGTCCAGCTGGAGGTCGTGCGCGCGGTAGACGACGGCCATCCCGCCCCGGCCGATCTGCTCATCGAGCCGGTACCCGGCCACCCGGGCGCCAGCCGGGATTGAGCTGCCCGGCCAGGGGGCCTCGTCACTCACCACGCCTCCAGCGCTTGCCTGCCCGCTCGTGCACCGACCGCGCGTCCCCGGATGCGCGCCTTGCATTCTGCTCGTTAACGGGGCATTGCCGCTGAAAGATTTGAGTTTCAGGGCATTCCGGACATATAACGACCACCCAGAACTGGGCAAAGCCTGCGAAAACCCCGCAGGCTGGATGCCAGGCGCAGCTATATTACCTGGCGTTGAATCGCCATAGACTAGGCCAATGAACGAGCGTCTTGTGTCGCCACCGGCTACCCCGGTGCTTGTGGTGAAGACCCAGGGATCCGACCAGACGCTGCGCGCTGGCTCCCAGTACCGCGTCGGCCGTGATCCGCAGTCCGACATCGTGATCAACGACTCCCGGGTCTCCTGGCGGCACGCCGTGCTGCGGGTCGACCGGGACTCGTGGGTCCTCGAGGACGCCGGGAGCACCAACGGGACCTTCCTGGGGACCCGGCGCATCGGCAAGGTGGAGATCAGCCAGAACTGCATCCTGCGGCTCGGTCATCCCGAGGACGGCCCGGTGATGATGTGCTCGGTGAACCGGGGTGGCGCCGGGAGCACCGCCCTGAGCAGCGGGGTGAGCAGCGTGGACCGCCGTCCCACCTCGGTGATGCGCGCACCCACCCGGCTGCTGCGCATCGGCCGGGACCCCGGCAACGATCTGGTGGTTCCCGACCTCAGCGTGTCCCGGGAGCATGCCGAACTGCGCAACCTCGGTGACGGCCGGTACGAGATCGCCGATCTGGGCAGCCACAACGGCACGTTCGTGAACGGCCAGCGGATCACCAGGACCACCACGGTGACCGAGCAGGACCTGATCGGCATCGGGCGCGCCACCTTCCGCCTGTTCGGTGAGGAACTCCGTGAGTTCATCGACGAAGGCGATGTCTCACTCGTCGCCCAGGACCTCACGGTGCGCCTGTCCGGCGGCAAGGTCCTGCTGGACCACGTGAGCTTCCCGATCCCCGAGAGATCCCTGGTGGGGGTCATCGGCCCGAGCGGCGCCGGCAAGTCGACCCTGCTCGGCGCCCTGACCGGCATGCGCCCCGCGACCGAGGGCACCGTCCTGTACGACAACCGTGACCTGTACACCCACTACGCGGAGCTACGGCACCGGATCGGCCTGGTGCCCCAGGACAACATCCTGCATTCCCAGCTCAAGCCGAAGCGGGCGCTCCGTTACGCCGCCGAGCTGCGGTTTCCCGGCGACACCTCCCGGGCGGAGCGGGACCGCCGGGTGGATGAGGTCATCGACGAGCTCGCGCTCACCGCCCACTGCGGGACCCGGACCGGCGCCATGTCCGGCGGCCAGCAGAAGCGCGTCAACGTGGCGCTCGAGCTGCTCACCAAGCCGTCCCTGCTGTTCCTGGACGAGCCCACCTCCGGCCTGGACCCCGGGCTGGACAAGTCCGTCATGGAGCTGATGAGCGGGCTGGCCAAGGACGGCCGGACCGTCATCATCGTCACGCACAGCGTGGCCAACCTGGGCGTGTGCGACCGCCTGCTCGTCCTGGTCCCGGGTGGCCGGGTGGCCTTCTACGGCCCGCCCGCCGAGGGCCTCCGCTACTTCGGGAAGACGGAATGGGCCGAGGTCTTCCAGGCCTTCGACGCCGAGCCGGACCGGGACTGGGCCGGGGACTTCAAGCGGTCGCCGTACTACGCCGAGCACGTGGCCGGCGGGCTGGCCCAGCAGGTTCCCGAGGGCGCGCGTGAGTCGCCGGGCCGCCCGCCCGCGCCCCGCGGCCCGATCGCGCAGATCTCCACCCTGTGCCGGCGCTACCTGGCCGTCATCGCCTCCGACCGCAGCTACCTGGCGGTGCTGGCGATCATGCCTATCGTGATCGGCCTGCTGTTGCGGGCGGTCCCCTCCCCGCAAGGCCTGGCCGGGCGGCCGGGAACCAACGGCGACGCCGAATCCCTGCTCCTGGTCCTGATCATCGGGGCCTGCTTCATCGGGGCGGCCAACTCGGTCCGCGAGCTCGTCAAGGAACGATCTATCTACGCCCGGGAACGGGCCGCCGGGCTGTCGTCCGGCACCTACCTGTTCTCCAAAATCGTCGTGCTGGGGGTCATCAGCGGGATTCAGGCGCTGCTGCTGGTGGTCCTGGGCCTGATCGGGCGGCAGATGCCCGCCCACGGCTCCCTGCTCAAGTCGCTGCCGCTGGTCGAGATAGCCCTCGCGATCGTGGTGCTGTCGCTGGCCTCGATGGCGCTGGGCCTGCTGGTCTCCTCCTTCGTGAGCACGTCCGAGAAGGCCATGCCGCTGCTGGTCATGCTGGCCATCGCCCAGGTCATCCTGTCCGGCGGGGTGCTGCCCCTCAACGGCAAGCTCGGGCTGAACCAGCTGTCCTGGATCGCCCCGTCCCGGTGGGGCTTTGCGTCCACCGCCTCCACCGTCAAGCTGAACGTGATCGCGCCCCCGGTCGCCGGGCTCCCTGACCCGGTCTGGGACCACAAACCGGCCGTCTGGCTGATTGACATGGGGCTGATGGTGCTGCTCTCCCTGGTGTTCACCCTCATCGCCTGGCGTCGCCTGGTCGGCCTCAGCCCGGGCCGCAAGCGGCGCTGATCAGATCCCGCGCCGCTGCGGCTCCCGGTCCGGGTGAAACGATCGTGCGGTGACGACACCCAAGCGGACGCCGCGGCCACCGCGCCCGCCCGCCCATGGCGAGCCACTCCGGGGGCAGCCGGTCCCTGGTGAGGCCGCCCGTGGTGGTGAGCCGGCCCGCGGTGAGCCAGCCAGTCCGCAGGGGGCCGGGCCCGCGGGTGCAACACCCGCGGGCGCTGGGACGGTGACCGCGGCGGGGGTGGTCGTCGAGGACGATCTGGCGCGCCGGATCCGCCGCCCGGGCGACCTGCTGCGGTGTGCCGCCGCGTTCGCGGGGATTGCCCTGCTGGTCGCGGCCGGCCTGCTGGCCAAGGCCACCACGTCGGGCGTGGAAACCGACGTGGTGGGGGCGAGCCGCCGGCTGCCGAGCGAGGTGCTGTCCACGCTCCGGGTCGTCGCCATCCTGGTCCTGGTGCTGCTGCCGGTGGCCCTGGCCATCCGGCAGCTCGTCCGCCGCCAGGCCCGGCGGCTGGCCGAGGCGGTGGCCACCGGCGTCGCGACGGCCGTCGTCGTCGGCCTCGCCGGTCTCGGGCTGCGCACCGGCCTCGGCGACCAGCTCTACCGTGCGATCGCCATGTCCTCGCCGGGTGCGCGCCACTTTGCGCTGCTGGATGGATACCTGGCCGGGCTGGTGGCCTACACCACGATCATCGACCTGAGCGGACGGCCCCGCTGGCGCAACGCGCTGTGGCTGACCCTCGGCGTGTACGCGGTGGCGAGCCTGGCCACGCTGCGCACCACCGTCCTCTCGGTGCTCATCACGCTCCTGCTGGGCCGGGCGATCGGGCTGGCGGTCCGCTACGCCGCGGGCTCCATGTCGCAGCGGCCCAGCGGTGAAGCGATCGCCGCCGCGCTCGCCCCGGTCGGCCTGACGGTGACGGAGCTGCGCCGGGTGGACGCGGCGGGCGCGGCCTCGCGGCGGTACGCGGCGGTTACCCGCGACGGCGGACGCCTCGACGTCCGCGTGTTCGACCGCGACCAGCAGGCGGCGGGCGCGCTTTACCGCGTGTACCGGCTGGTCCGGCTGCGCGGGCAGGTCTCCAGGCGGGCGCCGCTGACCACGGACCGCGCGGCCGAGCGCACGGCGCTGCTCACGTACGCCGTGGAGGACGCCGGGGTGCCCACGCCCCGGCTGCGCGCCCTGGTGCGGGCCGGCCCGGAGGCCCTCGTTCTGGCGACGGAGGAGCGCCACGGGACGGCCCTGGCCGACCTGTCCGGGACGCTGACCGACGCCCAGCTGGAGCTGGTGTGGGACGCCGTGCTCCGGTTGCATGCACACCGGGTCGCGCACCGGTCGCTGACCGCGGACCGGATCCTCATCGACGACGCTGGCCAGGTCATCCTGCTCGACCCGGGCATCGGGGACGTGGCCGCCAGCGATCTGCAGCTGCGGCTGGACCTGTCCCAGCTGCTCGCCGAGCTGGCCGCGCTGGTCGGGCCGGACCGGGCCGCTGACCTGGCGCTGCGCAGAGTCGGGCCGGCTGAGCTGGTGACCCTGGTCCCGCTCCTGCAGCCGGTGGTGCTGGCCCGGTCCACGCGGTCCACGCTGCGCCGGGACAAGGACGTGCTGCCCGCGCTCCGCAAGCGGCTCCTGGCTACCGCCCCCGATGACGTACCCGAGGTCCCGCCCGTTCAGCTGGAGCGCATCCGGCTCCGCACCCTGGTCACTCTGGTGGCCACGGTCCTCGCGGGCTACCTGCTGATCGTTCAGCTCGGGCGGGTCAACTTCGCGACCCTGCTCAGCCAGGCCAACCCGCTCTGGATCCTGGTGGCCCTGGGCCTGTCGGCCCTGACCTACGTGGCCGCGGCGTTGTCGCTGTCCGGGTTCGTGCCGGGGCGGCTGAACTTCATCCGGACCATGCTGGCCCAGCTGGCCGGCTCGTTCGTCACCCTGGTGACGCCCGCCGCGGTGGGCGGCGCCGCGCTCAACATCCGCTACCTGCAGCGCAACAAGGTGCCCCCGGCCGTGGCGGCGGCCAGCGTCGGCGTCGTCCAGGTGGTGGCGTTCGTCCTGCACATCCTTCTCCTGGTCATCTTCGTGGCCATCACCGGCGCGCGGAGTCATTCGCTGCGCCCCCCTACCTGGGTCTACTTCGTGATAGCCGGGCTCGTCGTGGCGGCGCTCGGGGTCGCGGCGGTGCCGCAGGGCCGCCGGTTGCTCCGGGCCCGGCTCGCGCCGGCCCTCGGGCAGGTGCTGCCCCGGCTGCTCGAGGTGCTCCAGCAGCCGCGGAAACTGGCCGAGGGCCTCGGCGGCGCGCTCATGCTCACCGCCTGCTACATCGTCTGCCTGGACGCCTGCGTGCGCGCGTTCGGCGGGTCCCTTGCGCTCACCAGCGCGGCCGTGGTGTACCTGACCGGAAGCGCGCTGGGCTCCCTGGTCCCCACCCCCGGGGGGCTCGGTGCGGTCGAAGCCGCGCTGGCGGCCGGGCTGACGGCGACGGGGATGGCGGCGGCCACCGCGGTCAGTGCGGTGCTGCTGTTCCGGCTGCTCACGTTCTGGCTGCCGGTCCCGGCCGGCTGGGGCGCCTTCACCTACCTTCGCCGGCGGCAGGCCCTCTGAGGCCGGCGGGTGCCGTTCGGCGGCTGGTCACGGGACCTTAGTCCCTCGTGCCGGGCCGCCTCCGGTGGCTCACTGAGGATATGTTCGCGAGGCACAAGGTCATGCTGAGCATGGGCTTTGCCCAGGCCCGCGCCCGGCTGACCGTGCTGGGCCATGGAGGATGGCTGCGCGGCCCGTCGGAGCGGGCCTACGCGCAGGGGCTGGACGGCCTCATCCGGGTGGGGCCGTTCAGCGCGGCGCTCGGCGCCTCCAGGCTGGTCCGGGTGCAGTTGCTGGAGCCGGTGCCGCGGGACGACACCGTGGTGCTCCCGCTGCGCTGGGAGGCTACCGGGGTGGCCGGGCGGCTGTTCCCGGTGCTGGACGCCGACCTGGTGCTCACCCCGGGCGGCGAGGAGCGGAGCGCGCTGGCCCTGACCGGCGCGTACCGGCCGCCACTGGACAGCGGGCCGGGAGCGCTCGACCACGCCCTGCTGAAGCGCGCGGCGGGCACGACGGTCCGGTCGCTGCTGGCCCAGGTCGCGGACTCGATGGCCGCGGGGGAGGGAGACGAGGGCCTCGCCTCCGCGGCGGAGCCGGGGCGCCCCCCGGCGGCCCGCCGGCCGGCGGTGCCCGGGGCCTCCGCCTGACGCAGGTCTGACCCAGGGCGATCCCGGGCCTGACCTGGCGGCGATCACCGGGCCTGACCTGGGCGGGCGATCACCGGGCCTGACCTGCGGGCGGACCCGGGAGGAGCCAGGCGATGATCCAGCGCCGGCCCGGCTTCCCTAGGATCGCTCACCATGACGGGGCTGCTCGCCGCACTGCGGGGATTGCTGCACCGCGCCGGGATATCACTGAACATCCTGCTGGTCGCGGTGGTGGCCGTGGCTGCCGTGAGCATCGGGCCCGCCTACTACGCCGCGGCCCAGTCCTCCGTGGTCCAGGACACCGTCGGCACGGCGTCCGCATCAGGCCGCGGCCTGGAGGTCGCCCAGTCCGGCCCGGCCGGCGCGGTGAGCACGGTTGCCGTCCTGGCCCAGAGCTTGCTCGCCCGGTACCTCGGCGGCCCGGCCACGCTGCGGCGGCTCTTCGGGCCGCCCGTGACGGCCGCGGAGACCACGGTGCAGGCCAGTGGCCAGACGATCCCGCTGGTCTACCGCTCCGGCGTGTGCGCGCACGTGCGCTTCACCTCCGGCCACTGCCCGGGCGCCCCCCGCGAGGTGGCCGTCAGCACATCCCTGGCCTTCCTGCTGCACTGGCACACTGGCCAGCTAATCGCCGTGCCGACCTGGGGACACCTGGTCATCACCGGCCAGTACCAGATCACCCTGAGCGCCGCCAGCACCCGGTACTGGTTCGACGCGGGTACCCGGTATTTCCCGTACGAGGCGGCGTACGGGCCCCGCCAGTCCGGGACCCCGTACGACGCGATGTTCACCCCGCTGGCCACGATGGCCGCGGTTCCCGGCACCGTGCAGGGCACCGACTACGCCGACTTCTCCCTGCTCCCGGCGCATCTCACGGGGCCCGATGTGGCGCGGGTGCAGACCGCGGTCACCGGGCTGACGCTGAACCGGGAGCTGACGGACCAGGGCGCGACGACGACCACGACCCTGCCGGCCACCCTCGGCACGGTCCGGGCCAGCTGGCGGGCGATCGAAGTACCCGTGGTGCTGATCACCGCGCAACTGCTCCTGCTGGCCTGGCTGCTGCTGTTCCTGATCGTCGCGGACGCCGCCGAGGCCCGAGGCCCTGAGGTGGCGCTGGCCAAGATGCGCGGCCGCGGCCGGTGGCAGACCCTCACGTTCAGCCTGGCCGAGCCGGTCATCCTGCTCGGCGTGGCACTGCCGGCCGGCGTGCTGGCCGGCTGGGGGATCACCACCGGGCTCGGGCACATCCTGCTCCGTCCCGGCACCCCGGTCGGGCTGCCCGCGACGTCCTGGCTGGCGGCCGCCGTGGCGACGGCTGGCGGCCTGGCCGCGGTGGTGGCGGCGGCGCGGCGCACGCTGAGCCGGTCGGTGGTCGAGCAGTGGCAGCGGGCCAGCCGGGGCGCGGCGCAGCGCGGCTGGGTGCTGGATGCCATCCTCATCACCGCGGCCGTGGCCGGCCTCATCGAGCTGCGGGTCAGCGGCCAGATCGGCTCGGCCCGCCGGGGGGTGCTCGGCCTGCTGCTGCCCGGGCTGCTCGGCATCGCGGTCGCCGTGGCCGCGTCCCGCCTGCTGATCGTCGCCTGCCGGGCCGGGTTCCGGCCCACCCGGAGCAGCGGCCGGATCGGGCCATACCTCGCGCTCCGGCACGTGGCCCGCAGGCCCGGCGGGATGCGCACCACGATCGTGCTCGCCACCGCGTTCGCCCTGGCCGGATTCGCGGCCGGGATCTGGTCGGTCAGCGTGGCCAACATCAGGGCCGTGGCGGACGCGCGGGTCGGCGCGGCCACGGTGCTCTCGGTCACCCCGCCCGCCGGTCACGGCCTGGCCGCGATCGTGAACCGGATCGACCCGGCCGGCCGGCAGGCCACGGCCGTGGAGGAGTACACCAACCCGTCCGGCAGCGGGGCAGGGCAGGTCCTGCTGGCGGTTGACCCGCAGCGGTTCGCGCGGATCGCGGCCTGGCGGCCGGGCTGGGCCGCCGGCCGGCCGCTCCGCTCGCTCACCGCCGCGCTGGACCCGCCCGCCCCGCCGCCGGTCGTGCTGCGCGGGAGCCAGGTGCGGGTCAGCTTCGCCGCCCGGGGAGTCAGGCCCGCGGGCGGCACCCTTATGCTCGACGTGTACGAGCAGGGGGTCAGCGCGGTCGGGCAGACCCCCGTGTACCTCGGCCCCGTGGCCGGCTCACGAACGGCTACCGCGGCGCTCACCGGCTGCCCGTGCCTGCTGGCCAACCTGACGATTTCCGCGCCCACGCCGTCAGGTCCCGTGATCAGCCCGGTCACGGTCACCGGATCGGTGACCGTGGCCAGCATCGACGTCCGGTCCGGCCCTGGCCGGTGGACGCCGGCCGGCGCCGGGCTGACCACGCCGGGCCGGTGGCGGCCCGGAGGCCCCGGAGTCCCGTCCGGCAGCACGCTGCGCCCGGGTCCCGGGGGCCTGGACTGGTCCTTCAGGTCCCAGCCTGGCGGGAATCCCAGCGCGGTCCCGGCGGACCGGCCGGACCCGCTGCCGGCCATCGTGGCGCGCGGGGTGGCACCCAGCGGTGCCAGCGTCTTCCAGGCGGACGGGCTGGACGGCAGCCCGCTGATCGTCCGCGCGACCTCGACGGCCTCAGCCATCCCGGGCGCGCCGGCCAACGGCATCGTCGTGGACCGCACCTACGCGGAACGGGCCGCGGGCGGCACGCCCGCCTACGCCAGCCAGCAAGTGTGGCTGGCCCCCGGGACGCCGCTGGCCCGGGTGCGTGCTGCGCTGCGCGCGGCCGGGGTGCGGATCAACGGCCTGATGACGGCCAGCTCGGCCCGGGCGCAGCTGATCCGGCAGGGTCCGGCCCTGGCCACCGTGCTGTTCCTGGCCGATGCGGCCGCCGCCGCGGCACTGGCCGCGGGCGCCGCCATCAGCGGCCTGTACGCGTCGGGCCGCCGGCGGCGGCACGAGTACGCCGCGCTTCTCGCGAGCCGGGTCCCGCGCCGTTCGATCCGCGCGTCGCTGCTGGCTGAGCAGGCCATCGTGCTGGGCTTCGGTGCGGTCATCGGGCTGGCCGCCGGTCTCGCGGCCACGCTGCTGGCGGTCCGCAGCGTCCCCGAGTTCATCAGCCAGCCGCAGGCCCCGCCGCTGGATTACCTGCCGCCCATCGCCGAGCTGGGCCTGCTGGTCGGGGCGGCGCTGATCGTGCTGGTGCTGGCGGCGGTGACGGCCAGCTTGCTGCTGGTGCGCTCGGTCCAGCCGGATCTGCTGCGGGAGGCCGAGCCGTGACCCAGCCCGCACCTGGCGGCGCCCAGCCGTCAGCATCCCGCATTTCAGCCCGCCCGCGGTCAGCCGCCCCGGCTCCTGCGGGCCAGCCGTTCGCGGTGCGCTGTGACAACCTGGTGCACGTCTACCGGACTCCCGGCTCCGAGGTGGCCGCGCTGCGCGGGGTGGACCTGACCGTCCGGCCGGGGGAGATGGTCGCGCTGCTCGGGCCGTCCGGGGCCGGCAAGACCACTCTGCTCTGGCATCTGGCCGGGCTGCTGCGGCCGACCGCGGGCCGGGTCGAGATCAACGGCCGGCAGCTCACCGAGCTCGGCACCGGTGCGCTGGCCCGGTTCCGGCTGACCGAGGTGGGCCTGCTGCTGCAGAACCCGGGCCGCAACCTGCTGCCCTACCAGAGCGCCCTGGGCAACCTGATGTTCGCCCAGGCGCCCGCCCGGCGGAGCGTGGCGGCCCGCCGGAGGCGGGCCGCGGAACTGCTGGACCGGGTCGGCCTGGCCGGCGCGGCGCGCCGCCGGGCAGGCCGGCTGTCCGGGGGTGAGCAGCAGCGGCTGGCCCTCGCGGTCGCGCTGGCGAACGAGCCCGGCCTGCTGCTCGCCGACGAGCCGACCACCCAGCTGGACCCGGTGTCGGCCGCGGCGGTGATCGAGCTGATCCGGGACGCCAATACCAGCCTGGGCACGACGGTGGTCGCGGTGACCCACGACCCGGCCGTGGCGGCCGCGCTGGGCCGCACGATCACGATCCGGGACGGCCGGGTCGGCGCCGAGGGCCTGGACGGGCAGGAGTACGTGGTGGTGGGCCGGGACGGGACGCTGCAGCTGCCGGCTGAGCTGTCTGACCTTTTCCCGCCCGGGTCGCTGGCCCGGGCGGAGCGGCACGAGCACGGCGTGTTCCTGCACCGGGTGGATCCCCCCGGCCCGCAGGACCCCGGTGACCAGGCGGGTCTTCCCGGCCCGGGGGCGGGCCGGTGAGCGTCCTCGAGGCCCGGGGCCTGCGCTACGTGATCGGCGGCCGGCTGCTGCTGGATGGGTTCGACCTCACGGTCGGGCCCGGGGAGCGGGTGGCCGTGGTCGGGCCCTCCGGCTCGGGCAAGACCAGCCTGCTCGCGCTGCTGGCCGGGCTGGCCGCACCCGCGGCCGGCCAGGTGCTGCTGGACGGGGTCCCGGTCGTCCCGGGACAGGTACCGCCGGGCGTGGCGACCGTGCTCCAGGGCCACGGCCTGGTGTCGCTGCTCACCGCCACGGAGAACATCGAGATCACGCTGTTCGCCACGGGCGTGCCCCCGGCCGAGGCCGAGGTGGCGGCCCGGGAGGCGCTGGCCTCGCTGGGCCTGGCCGAGCACGCCGGGCAGCTGGCGGACGAGCTGTCCGGCGGGCAGCAGCAGCGGGTGGCGGTCGCACGGGCCCTGGCCACCGGGCCCGCCGTGCTCATCGCGGATGAGCCGACCGCGGAGCAGGACAGTGCCTCACGGGAGCTGGTCCTCAGCCGGATGCTGGGCCGCGCGGACACCGGGAAATCCCTGGTCCTGGCCACTCACGACCCGGAAGTCGCGCAGCGCTGCGACCGCGTCGTGGACCTCGGCGACCTGCGCGCGGACCCCCTGGGCCGCTCTGGGTTGGCCACTGGATGACCGTCTAAATACCAGAGCTTTACCATTCAATGGTTTCTTGTTTGCTGTCGGGCATCGTACCTTCGCGGCAATCCCCAGCGGAGGTGCTGAGTCCCGGCAACGACATGGCCCGCCCAGCATTTCCGCGCCCCAGCTACCCGCAGGAGGAGCTACATGTTACGGAGATGGTGCATCCCGCTCGCTGGCCTGGGCATCGTGCTCGGGTCGGTGGCGGCGGCCGGAACGGCCTCCGCGGCACCAGCCGCACAGCACGCAGCCATTCACATGATCAGGCCCGCCGCGCACCTCGTCCGCCCGGCCGGCCACGGCACCAGGCCCCTAGTCGCGCACGGCGGCCCGGCGAACGCGGCTTCGAGCACCAACTGGTCCGGGTACGCGGCGGCCAGCGGCACCTACACGAGCGTGTCCGCGA
>JAOPYP010000792.1 GCA_025964635.1 Actinomycetes bacterium
CGACCGCGGTCAGCGCCGGGTACGCGGCGTTCGCGGGCAGCCCGGCCAGGAGTCCCTGGGTGGCCAGCGCGGCCACGCCGGCCAGCGCGACCGCGGCCAGCGCGCCCTGCCAGGCGGGGTCGTGGCGGCTGCGCAGCCCGGTGCAGGCCAGGGCCACGAGAATGGTCAGCACCACGGCCACGGCCACCAGGGCCAGCAGCCCGAGCGGGAGGAACTCGAAGTGGTTCCGCGCGCCCGGCCACGTCTGGCTGAACGGCCGCGCGCTGAGCACGTCCGTGGCCAGGATCACCCCGGCCACGACGAACAGCCCGGCCAGCCCGAGCCGCGCGGCGAACCGCGCGACCAGCCCTTTGGCAGCCAGTTCGGCCATGCCCCAGGCCAGCGCCAGCGGCGCGATCAGCGCCGCGCCGAGCTGGGTGGCGCGGAACGTGGTCGGCCCGAAACCGCGCCGGTAGCCGGCGGCCTGCGCCGCCAGCGCGATGGTCAGGCCCGCCAGGGCGATGACCCAGGCCACCATGTCTGTCCTGGGCCGCCGCGTGCAGAGCTGGATGGCCAGGCCGGTACCGACCGCGGCGAGCACGGTCCCGGCCAGGGCAGCGACGAACGAAATAGACATTGCAGCCTATGGTGCACGACTGGCGGCGATGATGCGGACCAGATCGATGAGCAGCCCGGCCGGCCGCAGGTCCGCTTTGTAGACTCGGCAGGCATGAGGCAGCTGCGGGAACAGGGTCCCGACGGCGCCAGAGCCCTCCGGCTGCGCAGGTCCGCCCGGCTGCGCAGGGAACAGGCGGCGCTGGCCGGGGCCGCGTCCGCGGCGGTCGCCACGGTCATCCAGGCCCCGCCTGAGGCCGATCCCACCGCCGGCGCCTTCTTCGACGTGGACAACACGCTGATCCGCGGCGCGTCCATCTACTACTTCGCCCGCGGGCTGGCCGCGCGCAAGATGTTCGGCCCGCGCGACCTGGCCCGGATCGCCTGGGGGCAGGTCGCCTTCCGGCTCCGGGGCGCCGAGAATTCCGGGCACATCGACGCGGCCCGCGAGGCCGCGCTCGCCTTCGTGGCCGGGCACAAGGTGGCCGACATCGTCAGCCTGAGCGAGGAGATCTTTGACGAGACCATGGCCGACCGGGTCTGGGAGGGCACCCGCGCACTGGCCCAGGGCCATCTGCGGGCCGGCCAGCGGGTCTGGCTGGTCACTGCGACCCCGGTGGAGCTGGCCACGGTCATCTCCCAGCGGCTCGGGCTGACCGGCGCGCTGGGCACGGTCGCCGAGTCCGTGGACGGCGTGTACACCGGCCGGCTGGTCGGCGGCCTGCTGCACGGCGAGGCCAAGGCCGCGGCGGTTGCGTCCCTCGCCGAGCGGGAAGGGCTCGACCTGGCCCGCTGCTCCGCGTACAGCGACTCCAGCAACGACCTGCCCATGCTGCAGCTTGCCGGCCACCCGAACGCGGTCAACCCGGACGCCGAACTGCGCGCCGAAGCCCGCCGGCGGGGCTGGCCGGTACACGATTTCCGGTCCGGCCGCAAGGCGACCCTGGTCGCACTGCCGGCCGCGGCGGGCGTCGGGGCGGTGGCGGGCGGCATCGCGGCCGGGCTGGCCTTCCACCGGCGGCACCGGCGCGGTATCCGCGGTTGATCTGCAAGTCCAGCCGGGCGCGCCGTAGCGCGGCCGGCCCGGGAAACTAGCCGAAGGCCGGGCCGCGCTCCACCAGCAGCTCATCCAGCGCCGCCTGGATTCGCCCCCGGACCGTGGCGGTCAGCTCCGCGACCACCGCGGGATCCCGCCAGGCGTCCGCCGGGTACCCGGACGTGTCCACCGCCGCCCCGAAGTCGATGATCCACTTGGACGGCAGCGGGACCGCGCCCAGCGGGCCGAACCACGGGAACAGGGGCGTGATCGGGAAATAGGGCAGCCGGAGCAGCCGGGCCAGCGGCCGGGCATTGCCCACCATCGGGTAGATCTCCTCGGCGCCGACGATCGCGCAGGGCATGATCGGCACCCGGGCCCGGAGCGCAGCGGCCGCGAACCCGCCGCGGCCGAAACGGCGCAGCTGGTAACGGTCGCTGAACGGCTTGCCGATGCCCTTGAATCCCTCGGGGAACACGCCGACGAGCTCCCCGTCCCGCAGCAGCCGGTCGGCGTTCGCGGGCGAGGCCGCGGTGTGCCCCGCCCGCCGGGCCAGGTAGGCCAGTACCGGCAGCTCGTAGACCAGGTCAGCGCCGAGCAGGCGCAGGTCCCGGTGCTGCGGATGCTCGTCGTGCAGGCCCGTCTGCAGCATGATCGCGTCGAACGGGAGCACCCCGGAATGGTTGGCGACCACGAGTGCGCCCCCGGCGCCCGGCACGTGCGCCAGCCCGCGCATCTCGACCCGGAACCACTGCTGGTACAGCAGCCGGGCCAGCGGGATCAGCAGCCGGGTGTTGAACTCCGGGTCGAAGCCGAACTCGTCGACTTCACCTTCGCCGGTGATCTGGCGCCGGGCGAACCGCACCGCGTCGCTGAGCCGGCCGCGCCAGTCGGCGCTCTCAGGATGGGAGCCGTCAAACACCCAGGGCGGAAGCTCCCCTGTGCTCCGCTCCCAGCCCACCGTGTCCCCCTCCCGCAGCGCCCCGGGCCGCCCGCCATAGCCCCCCCGGGGCGCCAGCGCGGCGTTACTTCTTGTTACGCCGCTGCACGCGGGTCTTCCGCAGCAGCTTGCGATGCTTCTTCTTCGCCATTCGCTTGCGGCGCTTCTTGATGACGGAGCCCACGACACCACCCTCACTCGGGATTCAGGCAAACTGGCATGCGACGTATTCGCCCGATGCCAGCCGGCTGGGGCCCACGCCAACGCCCCAGGGTACCTGCCCCGCGCCTGCCCCGGTGATGTGCCCTCGGGGAAAGGGCCTCAGCTAGCCGCGACGAACGACCCCTTGAGGTACCGGTTCACGGCCTGCTCGGGAACGCGGAATGACCGGCCGACCCGGATCGCCTCCAGCTCCCCCGAGTGGACCAGCCGGTAGACGGTCATCTTCGACACGCGCATGATCGAGGCCACTTCGGCCACGGTCAGGAACCTGACGTCGCTGAGCGGAGTTTCGCCTGCAGCCATCTGTTTTCCCTCTTCCGCACGGAGCCGAGTGCGCCTGGCCGGATTCAGCGCATCAGTCACCTCCGTCCCCAGCGTAAGTCTTGTGTGGAAAAGGGCAACCCCGGCGCGGTACGCGCTCTGGGTCACAGGCCCGGGAAAAGCCCGTGAGCGGGAAAGACGGCGCTGCGGGTGGCCATGATGGCCCGGTCGATGGCATTGCCCGGGTCGAATCCGGACTCGAACGGGGTGAAATCCGCCGCGCCGCCGTCCGTCATCTGCGCGGGGGCGGGCACCCCGGTGCGGGCCAGCGTGTACTCCTGCCACGACGCCGGCGTGGCCAGCCCCGGGTCCAGCGGCCGGCCGGCCGCCACCGCGAGCAGGTGGGTCCAGGTCCGCGGCACGACCTGGACCAGCTCGTACCCGCCGCCCCCGGTGAGCAGCCAGCGGCCGCCCGCCACCTCGTGGGCGAGCTCGTGCAGGGCCTGGTGCGCGGCCCGCTGCCCGTCGACGGTGAGCTCCAGGTGGGCCAGCGGGTCGAGCCGGTGCGTGTCGCAGCCGTGCTGGCTGACCAGGATCTCCGGCCGGAACGCGCGCAGCAGCGGCGGTACCACCGCATGGAACGCGCGCAGCCAGCCCGCGTCCCCGGTGCCCGCGGGCAGCGCCACGTTGACCGCCGTCCCCTCGGCCTGCGGGCCGCCCGTCTCGCCGGGCAGGCCGGTCCCGGGGAACAGCGTCATCGGGTGCTCGTGCAGGCTGATCGTCAGCACCCGCGGGTCGTCGTAGAAGGCGGCCTGGACACCATCCCCGTGGTGCACGTCGATGTCCACGTAGCCGATCCGCTGCGCGCCCTGCTCCAGCAGCCAGCGGATCGCGATGGCCGGGTCGTTGTAGACGCAGAAGCCGCTGGCCGCCCGGTGCATGGCGTGATGCAGGCCGCCGGCCACGTTCGCGCCGTGCGCCGCCTGGCCGGACCACATCGCGCCGGCCGCGGCCAGCGTGGCCCCGGCGACCAGCGACGACGCCTCGTGCATGCCCGGGAAGACCGGGTCGTCCGGGGTGCCCAGGCCGAACGACGGGTCGGGGGCCGCGCGGCGCACCGCGTCGATGTACTCGGGGGCGTGCACCAGCTCGAGCTGTTCCCGGGTGGCGGGCTCGGGGGTGCCGAGGGTCACCCCGTCGGCGCTGAGCACGCCCATCGCCCGGGCCAGGGCCATGGTGAGCTCGACCCGGACCGGCGCGAGCGGGTGCCCGGGCCCGAAGTCGTAGCTGGTCAGCCGGTCATCCCAGGCCACGTGCAGCGTGCAGGTCATGCGCTCCCCAGTTCACGTCCCCGGTCCCGGGCGGCCTCGATCGCGGCCAGGATCGCGGCCCGGACCCCGTGCCGTTCCAGCTCACGGATCGCGGCGATCGTGGTGCCGCCCGGGGAGGTCACCGCCTCGCGCAGGATCACCGGGTGCTCGCCGGTCTCCCGGAGCATGGTGGCCGCGCCGAATACGGCCTGGGTGACCATCTCCATGGCCGTGCCGCGCGGCATGCCGAGCAGGATGCCCGCGTCCACCATCGCCTCGACCAGGAAGTAGACGTAGGCGGGGCCGCTGCCGGACAGGGCGGTGGCCGCGTCCTGCTGCGACTCCGGGATACGGAGGACCTTGCCGACCGGGCGGAGCAGCTCCTCGGCCCGGGCCAGGTGCTCGGGCCGGGCGAACGCGCCCGGCGAGATGACGCTCATGGCCTCATCCACCAGGACGGGCGTGTTGGACATGACCCGGACCACCGGCGCATCCACGCCGAGCCGGCGCTCGATCACCGCGGTGGTGATGCCGGCCGCCACCGAGATGACCAGCTTGTCCGCGGGAACGTGCGGCGCGATCTCGTCCAGCATCGTCAGCATGTCCTGCGGCTTCACCGTGATGATCAGCGTGTCCGCGCTCTTGGCCGCCTCGGCCGCGCTCGCGGTGGCGATCCCGTACGCCTCGCGGAGCTGCTCCGCGCGTTCCGGCCGCCGCACCACCGCGACCACCCCGGACGGCGCGCGGCCGGCCCGCAGCAGCCCGGAGATGAGCGCCTCACCCATTTTCCCGGCCCCGAAGATCCCGATCACGGTGTGGAGCCTACGCGCCCGGCGCCCGCTCGCAGGACACCTGGCCTCACCGGGACGACATGAGTGACCGGGCGAAGAACGCCAGGTTCGCGGGCCGCTCGGCGAGCCGGCGGACCAGGTAGCGGTACCAGTCCTGGCCGTAGGGCAGGTAGACGCGGAGCCGGGCGCCGGTGCCGGCCAGCCGGCGCTGCTCGGCCGGGCGGACCCCGTAGAGCATCTGGAACTCGTAGCTGTCCGGGGCCCGGGCGCCCAGCTCCGCCTGGGCCGCGGCGATCCGGAGCAGCCGCGGGTCGTGCGTGGCGACCATCGGGTAGCCGGGGCCGTCCATCAGTACCCGCAGCGCGCGGGCGTAGCTGCGGTCCACGTCGTGCCGGGCCGGGTACGCGACCTCGTCCGGGGCGTCGTAGGCGCCCTTGCACAGCCGGACCCGCGAGCCCGGCTGCGTGAGCGCGGCGCAGTCCGCCACCGAGCGGCGCAGCGAGGACTGGATGACCACGCCCAGGTCCGGGTGGTCGGGCCGGAGCTCCCGGACGATCCGCAACGTCTGGTCCACCCAGGTGTGGTCTTCCATGTCCACGGTCACCGTGGTCCCCGCCGCCTGGGCGGCGGAGCAGATCCGGGCGATGTTCTCGGCGGCGGTCTTCTCTCCGTGGTCGGCCAGGCCCAGGCCGACTGCGGTGGGCTTGACCGAGACCTCGGCCCGGCCGCCCTGGGCCAGCCCGGCCGTGGCCAGCTGGGCCAGCAGCGCTGCGTACTCGGCGGTCACGGCGGCGGCCTGCTCCGGGTCGGCGGTGTCCTCGCCCAGGTAGTCCAGGCTGACCAGCAGTCCGCGCTGGAGCAGTTCCCGGCTGACCCTCACCGCGTCCGCGGTGGTGTCCCCGGCTACATAGCGGGCCACGACGCCCCGGGTGAGGGGAGCCGAGGTGATCAGGCGCCGCGCTCGGTCACTGCCCGAGGCGGCCAGCAACGTGCGCCGCAGCACCGTTGACGACCTCCAGTAGTTGCTCAGGAACTCATGACCCGGGGCGGCCCGTCAGCGGACGAGCCCCGGCCGGCGCTTCAGCGTCACCTTCACGTTCCCGCCGGCGTCCGGCGGCACCACGACCTCCTGCGCCGCCGGCAGGCCGCCCGCCTGCAGGATCGCGTCCACCGGCGTGGTCCGCTTGATCAGCGCGAGCCCGATGGGCCCCAGCTCGTAATGCCGCGCGGCCGAGCCTACAAACCCGACCACCGCGTCCTCCAGCTGGACCGGGTCACCGTGCCCCGGCAGCCGGTCCTCGCTCCCGTCCAGGTGCAGGAACACCAGCCGCCGCGGCGGGTGGCCGAGGTTGTGCACCCGGGCCACCGTCTCCTGGCCCCGGTAGCAGCCCTTGTCCAGGTGCACCGCGGTCTCGATCCAGCCCACCTCGTGCGGGAGGGTCCGGTGGTCGGTGTCCAGGCCCAGGCGCGGGCGCCGCGCGGCGATCCGCAGTGCCTCGTAGGCCTGCATCCCGGCCAGGGTGAGTCCCGCGTCAGCGAATTTCGTTGCGGCGGCTTGGAGATGGGGACGCGCGACCAGCAGGTCGGTGCCGACCGCACCCTGCAGGGCGGCCGCGGTGCCCGTGCTTGCCAGCAGCGCCGGGAGCCCGCCATCCGGGAGCTCGCTGGTCACCGTGAGCACCGCGTAGTCGCTGGTGACGTCGGCTGGCTCCACCCGGAGCATGAAGCGCATCGACTCCAGGAAGGCCAGCAGCGGCCCGGCCGTGCCCGGC
>JAOPYP010000802.1 GCA_025964635.1 Actinomycetes bacterium
GCCACGATGATGACCAGGCAGAGCGGCTTCGGCAGGTGGGTGAGCGTGTTCAGCGCGAACGTGCCGCTGACGCTGTTCACCGCGAACCAGCCGATGCCGGCGGTGATCGCGTTCAGCCCGGCCGGCAGGATGTTGCCCCAGTAGCCGAAGCCCAGCCGGGACAGCACCATCTGCGGCACGCCGTGCGACGGCCCCATGGCGGACAGCAGGCCCTGGGTGACCGAGCCGATCGCGGTGCCGATCACCAGGGCCAGCAGCGCCTGCCAGAAGTTCAGGCCGAAGATCGCCACCCCGATGACGCCCACGAAGACCGTGGCGAACTCGAAGTTCGGCGAGGTCCAGGTCCAGAACAGCTGCAGCGGCGTGCCGTGCCGCTCGTTCAGCGGGATGAACTCGGCCCCGCCGGGCTCGACGGTGGCGACCTTCGTGCCATAGCTGCCTTCCCGGACCACCACACCCGGGGGCGGTTCCGCCTCCAGGACCGAACTCGTCTGGTGCTCAGGTGCCGCCATCTACTTGCTCCTTCGGGGGTCGCGCTCGGGGTTCCCGGCCGCCAGTCCGGCAAACGCGCTGATGATAAATCGCACTATGACCGGGAGTTGTTTCCTGTGCGTTAAATTGCCGGTGGTCTGGCCATCGCCCCCATGACCTTCGTGACCGGGCGGAACCGGCCCGGGCCGGTGACGGGGCGGGCAGAGGCGGGCCAGGGGTGCGGGGTGCGCGTCCTCCCTCGTAGGCTACGGCGGGTGAGCGATCAACGGCAGGCCAGCCCCCTGGCTCCGGTCGTGGGCATGGTCGGCGGCGGGCAGCTGGCCCGGATGACCTACCAGGCATCGATCCCGCTGGGCATCGGGTTCCGGGTGCTGGCCGACCGGCCGGACGACAGTGCCGCCCTGGTGTGTCCCGCCGTGACGGTGGGGGACTACCACCGCCTGGATGACCTGCTGAGCTTCGCCGCCGGGTGCGACGTGCTGACGTTCGACCATGAGCACGTCCCCGGCGAGCACCTGGCCGCGCTGGCCGGGACGGGGGTGACCGTGGCGCCGGGCGGCGCCGCGCTCCGCTACGCCCAGGACAAGCTGGCCATGCGGGACACCCTGACCCGGCTGGGCGTGCCCTGCCCGCGGTACGCGCCGGTGGCCAGCCCGGAGGACGTGGCCGCGTTCGCCGCCCAGGTGGGCTGGCCGGTGGTGCTGAAGGCGGTCCGCGGCGGCTACGACGGCCGGGGCGTCTGGGTCTGCGACGGTCCGGGCCAGGCGGCCGAGGTGCTGGGGTACGGGGTGCCCCTGCTCGCCGAGGAGCATGTCCCGTTCGTCCGCGAACTGGCCGCGCTGGTCGCCCGGTCCCCGCACCGGCAGGGTGCGGCCTACCCGGTCGTCGAGACCGTGCAGCGCGAGGGGGTCTGCCGTGAGGTGCTCGCCCCCGCGCCCGGGCTGGCCGCGGTCCTGGCCGAGGACGCGGAGCGGCTCGCCCTGGAGCTCGCGGACGCGCTCGGGGTGACCGGCCTGCTGGCCGTGGAGCTGTTCGAGACCCCGCGTGGCCTGCTGGTGAACGAGCTGGCCATGCGCCCGCACAACAGCGGTCACTGGACCATCGAGGGGGCCACGACCTCCCAGTTCGAGCAGCATCTGCGGGCGGTGCTGGACCTGCCGCTCGGGGCGCCGCAGCTCGCCGCCCCGCAGGTGGTCATGGCCAACGTGTTCGGGGCCCCAGACCTGGCCGGGGCGGGTCCGGACGTGTACGACCGCTACATCCACGTGATGGCGGGCGACCCGGGGGTGAAGGTGCACATGTACGGCAAGGCGCCCCGGCCCGGCCGCAAGATCGGGCACGTCACGGTGGCGGGCAGCGACGTGGTGGCGCTCCGCGACCGTGCCACCCGGGCGGCCAGCTACCTGGGCACCGGCAAGGAGCTGTTCGAATGAGCGGGCCGCTGGTCGGCGTGGTCATGGGCAGCGACTCCGACTGGCCGGTGATGCAGGCCGCGGGGGCGGTCCTGGACGAGTTCGGGGTGCCGTACGAGGCCGACGTGGTGTCCGCGCACCGGATGCCCCACGACATGATCCAGTACGGCACAAAGGCCGGGGGCCGCGGCCTCCGGGTGATCATCGCCGGGGCGGGTGGCGCGGCGCACCTGCCGGGGATGCTGGCCGCGGTGACGCCGCTGCCCGTGATCGGCGTGCCGGTGCCGCTGAAGTACCTGGACGGACTGGACTCGCTGCTGTCCATCGTGCAGATGCCCGCGGGCATCCCGGTGGCCACGGTCGCGGTCGGCGGCGCCCGCAACGCGGGCCTGCTGGCCGTGCGCATCCTCGGCGCCGGTGACGACACGCTCCGCGCGGCGATGACGGCCTTCCAGGAACGGCTGCGCGGCGAGGCGGAGGCCAAGGGCGCGGCGCTGCGCGCCACGCGGGCCGACCAGGGCGGCTGACGGGAGCTTCGCCCCTGGCGCCGGGCCGGCCGGGGCCTACTATCAGGTAATGAGCTCTGACTTCCCTGCTTTCGCCCTCACCGACGAGCACGAGGCGCTCCGCGAGGCCATCCGTGACCTGGCCGACGACAAGATCGCGCCGCGGGCCGCCGAGGTGGATGAGTCCGCGGAGTTCCCCTGGGACGTATTCGAGGCGCTGGCCAAGAACGACTTCGCCGCGGTGCACATCCCCGAGGCGTACGGCGGGGCGGGCGCCGACGCCATCGCCACCGCGATCGTGATCGAGGAGGTCGCGCGGGCCTGCGCGGCGTCGTCGCTGATCCCGGCGGTGAACAAGCTGGGCACCGTCCCGCTGCTGCTGGCCGGGTCGGAAGAACTCAAGCAGCGGTACCTGCCGCCGGTCGCCCGGGGTGAGGCGATGTTCTCCTACGCGCTGTCCGAAACGGAGGCCGGCTCTGATGCGGCCGCGATGTCGGCGCGCGCCGTCCGCGACGGTGACCGCTTTGTCCTCAACGGCGCCAAGCGCTGGATCACGAACGCCGGGGTGTCGCAGTACTACACGGTGATGGCCGTGACCGATCCGTCGGCCGGGGCCGCGGGGATCTCCGCGTTCGTGGTCGAGAAGGACGATCCGGGCTTCTCCTTCGGCGCTCCCGAGCACAAGCTGGGCATCAAGGGCTCGCCGACCCGGGAGCTGTACTTCGACAACTGCTCCATCCCGGCGGACCGGATGATCGGGGCGGAGGGCAGCGGGTTCCGCACCGCGCTGGCCACCCTGGACCACACCCGGATCACGATCGCCGCCCAGGCGATCGGCATCGCCCAGGGCGCACTGGACTACGCCACCGGGTACGTGAAGGAGCGCCAGCAGTTCGGCCAGGCCATCGCCAGCTTCCAGGGCGTCCAGTTCATGCTGGCCGACATGGCGATGAAGGTGGAAGCGGCCCGGCAGCTCACCTACGCGGCGGCGGCCAAGTCCGAGCGGGCCATGCACGGCGACCGCAGTGACGACCTGACGTTCTTCTCCTCGGCGTGCAAGTGCTTCGCCTCGGACACCGCCATGCAGGTCACCACCGACGCGGTCCAGTTGCTCGGCGGCTACGGCTACGTCCGCGACTACCCGGTCGAGCGGATGATGCGCGACGCCAAGATCACCCAGATCTACGAGGGCACCAACCAGATCCAGCGCGTCGTCATGGCCCGCCAGATCCTGCAGTAGCAGGACACCGGCCGCGGTCAGGCCGCCGCCGGGGTGGTCCCGCCAGCGGACCCCGAGCCCGGGGCCCGGCGCTTCGGCTGCGGCCACCGCGAGATAGCGCCAGTCGCTGAACGTGGCCGGCGGGAGCACGGATGTCGGGCATTTTACGTAGCCGAATCTCATGACGGTGGGCGATCCGTGTCAGGTGGTGCCGTTCCTAGCCTTGTCCATGCGACCGGCGGTGATTCTGCCGGGGTGACGGGGAGGCTCGGTGGAGATCGACGAAGTCGCAGCACGCCTACTGCGGCAGTACTGGGCGCTGCTGGCCATCTGCGTTGTGGTGCCCCTCGTCGCGATCTCCTTCCTCACCGCGAAGCAGCCCGCCAAGTACGCCGCGAGCGCTCGCATCATCACCGGCAGTGTGGTTCCGCAGAGCAGTGCGGAGGCGGACGCTGTGGTCAGCCAGGTCGAGGCCCTCGCCACCGGCCGGACCGCGGCTGCGCGAGCGCTGGGCGCTGCTGGAGCGAACCGGAATCTGACCGACTTCATCAGCAGTGACATCGTCGTCGGCGGGCTCGGCAGCTCACAGGTCATCGACCTCACCATCACCGACCACAACCCCAAGGTCGCCCAGAAGGTCGACCGGATTCTGGCCACCGAGGTTGTGCGCTCGATCAACAACGTGGGCCAGAGCGGGCTCCGGGCGGCGCTGACCGCCAACGACGAGGAAATCGTCCGGCTGTCCCAGAAGCGGGCCATCATGGGGCAGCGGGCCGCATCCCAGCCGCAGAACCAGCAGCTGCAAGCCCAGCTGGCTGGCCTGGACCAGGTGATCGCGAACTTCACCGGTGACCGGAGCCGGCTCCTGATCCAGGCGGGCAACCTGGGCTTGGCGACGGTCATCGACGAGCCCGCCATGCCGACCAAGCCGCAATCCAAGGCCTCCACGCAAAAGCTGGGACTGGCCGGGCTGCTCGGGCTGGTCGCCGGAATCCTGATCGCGTCGATCGCCGAGACGCTGCGGCCCACCGTGCCTGGTGCCCCGCGGGTCAGTCGCAGGCTCGGGGTGCCGACGCTGGGTCACCTGAACCGCGAGGATCTGGACGGGGCGCGCACACCGGCCGTCGGCGAGATGGCGCTGCGGTTCCGGCTGGTGGCCGCGCACGCAGGCCTGGGTACCATCGCGCTCGTCGACATCGACGGGAAGCGCGAGCTAGCCGCGCTGGCCGCCGGGCTGATGCAGGCCCTGCATGCGCCGTCGGCGGACGGCGCGGGGGGCTGGGCAGGCCTGGATGGCACCGAGGGCGGCAGCCAGCGCTGGATCGTGAACGGTGCGGACGGCGCGGGGGGCCCGGCAGGCCTGGATGGCACCGAGGCCCGCAGCCAGCGCTGGATCGTGAACGGTGAGGCAGAATCCGCGGCGGCCGGCCCGAAGGTCCTGGTGAAGCCCCGCGGCCCGGTGACCGAGAACCCGGCGCTGCACATCCACCCCCTAGGGCAGATGAAGTGGGTGGCCGGGACGGCGCATGTTGGCATCGTCATCCTGTCCGGCCCGGTGGCCCGGGTGTCCCGGATCACGGCACTGCAGGACCTTTCCATGTCGTCCGGCTGGCCTATCGTCGGGGTCGTCGCCGTTCCCCGGATACGCCGGTGGCGGCCTCGGTGGGCTCAGCAGGCGGCCGGCGTGACCGCGCCGGCCAGCAGCAGGCAGCGCGAAACGGGCGCGGAATACGATTCCCGGGGTCGCGGCCAGTGACCGCGAGCACGGTGCCGTTCGCCCGGGTGGAGATCGTGCCGGAAGCACAGCAGGCGGCGTTGCGTGTGCTCCGCTCCGGCTGGATCACCATGGGCCCGGAGACTGCGGCGTTCGAGCGCGAGCTGGCCCGCTACCTGGGCGCTCGCCACGTTGTCGCGGTCTCCTCCGGAACCGCGGCCATCGAGATCGCACTGCGGGCACTGCATCTCGAGCCCGGGGCGATCGTGCTCACCCCGAGCCTCACGTTCTGCGGCGCGGTCACCGCCATTGTGCAGGCTGGCCTGCACCCGGCCCTGGTGGATGTGGACCCGGGGACACTGTTGCCCACGTCGGCGACGGTGGCGGCCGCGGCCCGCCGGATTGGCCGCCCGGACGCTATGGTCGTCCAGCACATGGCCGGGCATCCGGCGGACGTGGCGGAACTGGCGGCCGCGGCCGGCCTGCCGGCCAGCCGGGTCGTGGAAGACGCAGCGCATGGCATCGGTGCCGAACTGCGCGGGACTCCCGTGGGCGGCGCGTCCCACGCCGCCTGCTTCAGCTTCTATGCGACCAAGAACCTGCCCATCGGAGAGGGCGGGGCCATCGCCACCGATGACGACGAGCTCGCCGACCAGGCGCGCACGACGCGGTTGCACGGCATGAGCCACGACGCCTGGCGGCGCTATCTCCCCGGCGCCAGCTGGCGTTATGACGTGGCCGACCTCGGCCTCAAGGCGAACATCACCGACGTTCAGGCGGCGATCGGCCGGGCCCAGCTGGCGTGCCTGCCCGCCTGGCAGCTGCGCCGGGAACAGCTGGCCGCAGCCTACGACGCGGCCTTCGCCCGGGTTCCCGGGCTGGCCCGGCCGCAGCGGCCGGCCCACGGCCGTCACGCCTGGCACCTGTACCAGGTGCGGGTCACACCGGACTGCCGGGTGTCCCGTGACCAGCTCATCGAGACCCTCACCACACAGGGGATCGGCACCTCGGTGCACTTCATCCCGGTTCACCAGCTGTCCGCTTTCCGGCGGATCCTCCGCCCCGAAGAAGGCCGGTCGGTGCCAGTCACCGACCGGGTAGCCGACCAGCTGATCTCGTTGCCGATGTACCCCGCTCTCACCGATTCCGACATTGCGCACGTTACCGAGGCGGTAGCGGCCATTACCGGCTGCACGGTAGCGGCCTGACCATGACTCAAATAGGGGGAGAGAATGGTGCTGAGCTGGCCAGGAATTCGGCATACCACCGATGCGAACGGCCTGCGGACACTTGTTGTCGGCGCAGGAGAGGCGGGCCGGACGCTGGCCCGGGCGCTGCGGCGCAGCCCGAACTACGGCCTCGTGCCCATCGGTTTCCTCGATGACGCCCACGGCCTGACGCGCGTCACGGGCCTCCCGCTCTACCGGCCGATTCAGGCGCTCCCTGAGGTGGCACGGGCGCACCGGGCGGAGGCCTGCGTGGTCGCGATCCCGTCACTGCCCGCGCCGCGGCTCGCGGAGATCGTGGACGCCGCCCGGACCGCCGGGCTGCACGTCCGGTACCTGCCGTCATTCCTGGCCGCGGTGGAACGCGACGCCCGGATTTCTGACCTGCGCCAGCTGCGGGTGGAGAGCCTGCTCGGACGGCGTGAGCTGCACGTGGCAAGCGAGAAGGCGGCCGCCCTGATCGCCGGCCGGCGGGTCCTGGTCACCGGGGCGGGCGGGTCGATCGGGAGCGAGCTGTGCCGTCAGATCCAGCGGTTCGGCCCGGCCGCGCTGTACCTGCTCGATCACGATGAATCCAACCTGCACCGGCTGCAGCTCGAGATCACCGGAAGCGGCCTGCTGGACAGCGACGAGATCATCATCGCGGACATCCGCGACCAGCGGAGGATCGATCAGGTCTTCGCGGCGACCCGGCCCGAGCTGGTTTTCCACGCGGCGGCGCATAAGCACCTGCCGCTGCTCGAACGGCACGTGTGCGAGGGCGTGAAGTCCAACGTGCGCGGAACCCAGAACGTGGTCCAGGCCGCCGCCCGGCACGGCAGCAGCCACTTCGTGCTCATCTCCACGGACAAGGCCGCGGATCCGACCTCAGTGCTCGGCGCGACCAAGCGGCTGGCCGAGCTCGTCATCCAGCGGGAAGCGGGGGGACCGGTCACGCTCGCGTCGGTTCGTTTCGGCAACGTCCTCGGCAGCCGGGGGTCGTTCCTGTCGGTGCTGGCCGACCAGATCGCCCGGGACCAGCCAGTGACCGTCACCCACCCGGATGTCACCCGGTTCTTCATGACCGTGGAAGAGGCCGTCGGGCTCGTGCTGGAGACGGCGGCCATGGCGGAATACGCCGAGACCTTCGTCCTCGACATGGGCGAGCCGGTGCCGATCGTGAGCCTGGTGCGCAATTACGCCAGGCAGCTGAAGCTGCCCGAAATCGAGATCCGGTATACCGGGTTGCGGCCCGGCGAGAAGCTGTCGGAAAAAGTGTTCTCCGACAGCGAGGAACGAGTGCGAAGCGCTCATTCCAAGATCTGGGCGACCCGCAGCGCCGAGCCGGCCGAGGATTTCGCCCTGCTGCTGGCCGACCTGTACGAAGCGGCCGACGAAGGCGACTCGGCCCGTTCCAAGGACCTGCTCCGGCGGCTGGTCCCGGAATACGCGCCGTCCGACCGTCCGGAGACCCCGGTCAGCGTGGGTGCCCCGTACCCGGATGGCTTCTGATGCGCGCCGTCACCACAGCCGGCGAGCGCGTCGGGGTTGACTGCGCTGTCCCGAAGCTGGCCAGCCTGCTGGACGCCGGCACCGGCGGTGAACTGGCCGCGGCATCGGCCGCCGGTGAGACCGTGCACCTGGAGGTCCAGGCCGACCGCCGGCCCTTCCGCCGGGACGGGTGGGCAATGATCGGCCGCGATGCCTGGGCGTCACCCCCCCGCGCCCTCATCGTGGACGCGTGTTCCTCGGGGTTCGATCTGCTCATCGAGCCCCGAGGCGGCACGCTGCACGTCGCGGCACGCTACCGCCCGGCGCCGGCCACCCGCGGCGCCAACATTCTGCTCGCGTCGCGATTCCGGCTGCTGGCGGCCCAGACCCTGCTGCACTACCCCGCGCTGTGGTGGGCGTCACGTCATGGCCGGGTCCCGCTGCATGTCTCGGTGACCTCGTGTGCCGATGAGGTGACCATGATCGCCGGGCCGGGTGGCGTCGGGAAGTCGACGCTGCTGTCGGCCGGGCTGGCCCGCGGCGAGATCGCGACCGCGGACAACGTCTGCGCTTGTGACCCGCACACCGCGTTCGGGCTGGTCGAGCCCCTCCGGGTCCAGGGCGCGCCGGGCGGTCCGGCTGCGCCGCATGGCCGCAGCGAGG
The DNA here is from genome assembly GCA_025964635.1 of Actinomycetes bacterium. Taxonomy (GTDB): domain Bacteria; phylum Actinomycetota; class Actinomycetes; order Streptosporangiales; family Streptosporangiaceae; genus RYN-230. The sequence goes on from JAOPYP010000802.1 coordinate 8,703, forward strand.
TCCCGCTGCCCGGGAGAGTGCCCAGCCTGGAGCCGGACCGCCTGGTGGTCCTGCGCCGCGGCACCACCGGGGAACGAACCGTGGTCCAGCCGCTCTCACCGGACGAGGCCGCGCGCGAGCTGGTGGCGGGGACGTACATGGCCGGCGAGTTGCGGCGCTTCTGGCCGTTCGCCGCCACGCTGGCACTGGCGACGGGAATCGGGCCGGCGCACCCGGACGTGAGCGGGGTAGCCACCGCGCTCGCCGCGCGGCTGCCCTGCGTCGAAGTGCGGGTTGCGGACGGCTCGCCAGCGCCCATCGGTGAACTGCTGCGGATGGCGGGCGCCACGTGAGCCGGCTCGCCGTGGCCGTGGTGGTCACCCGTCTGCAGGCCGGCGCGGGCGGTGTCGCACTGCGCGGCGCTCTCGCGCTTGACCCGGACCGCTACCAGGCCACGATCATCGCTGGCGACACCGACGGCATCGCTGACGCGGACGGCAGCGGCGACCAGCTGCTCATCCGGGCGGCGGAGGCTGGCCTGCGCGTGGGCAGCATGCCGGACCTTGTTTCCCCGGTCTCGCCCCGCCAAGATCTCCGGTGCTTGCACCTGCTGACCGAGCACCTGGCGCAGGCGGGCTACGACGTGGTCCACACGCACAGCGCGAAGGCCGGCGCCATTGGCCGGCTGGCTGCGGAACGGGCCGGGACGCCGCGCGTGGTGCACACGTTCCACGGCTTCCCGTTCCACGAGTTCCAGTCCCGGGCCCGGCGTTCGGCCTACGTCGGCATGGAGCGTTACCTCGGCCGGCGTACCGACGTCTTCCTGGCCGTGGGCGGCGCCGTCGCGGCCGAGGCCGTACGGCGGGGCATCGCGCCGCCCGAGCGGGTGCGGGTCATCAATCCGGCGATCGACTGGCCAGATGCCCAGGCCAGCGCGGCAGTCCGGGACACCGCACGGCGACGGCTCGGGGTGCCAGTCGGCTGCAAGCTCGTGGGCACGGTGGGCCGGGTCGACTACCAGAAAGCACCCGAATCCTTCGTGGATGCCATCGCCGCGCTGGACCGGCCGGACGTGTACGCGGTCTGGATCGGGGACGGCCCGTTGCGGGGCCAGATGGAGCAGCGGGCGGACCGCCGGGGCCTGAAGGACCGCTTCATCTGCGTGGGGCATCGCGACGACGTGCCGCAACTGCTGCCCGGGCTCGATGTATTCGTCATGGCCAGCAGGTACGAAGGGCTGCCGTGCGCGGTCGCGGAGGCCATGATGGCCGGCCTTCCGGTAGTGGCCACCGCCGTGAACGCCGTCCCGGACGTCGTGCTACCAGGGGAAACCGGCTTGCTGGCCACCCCGGAGCGGCCGCGGCAGCTCGCCGCGGCCGTCAGGTACATGCTCGATTCACCTGCCGATGCGGCCCGCATGGCCGCTGCCGGGCGGCGGCTGATCGCGGACCGGTTCACCCCGGGCGCACTTGCCGCGGTCCTGGACGCCGCCTACGGGAGCGGGATCAGCAGCCCTCCCCGTCCGCGCCGGTACGTGGCCCTCGCCCGGACCGCCTGATGACCCCTGAGGACAACATGGATGTCACGCTCATTGCCCGGGATGCCCAGAGCACGGGCGGCCCGGACCCCCGGGTGTTCGACAGCGAGCAGATACCTGCGGCTCAGCCGGCGCTGGCCGACCTGCGGGCCACGGTGGGGGGCGCCGACCTGGCTGCGCCGCCCGTCGTGCTCCCGGACTTTCACCACAAGTCCAACATGGAGCTCCCCTCCTCCGTGGCGGTGGCCACGCGCACCTCGGTCCGGCCCACACTGACCAGCGCCTCGGTGAACTGCGGGATGGCGCTGATCGCGCTCAACTCGGCCCGCCCGGCACCGGCGGGAATCGATGAGTTCTACCGGCGCGTCCGCGAGCGTTACCCGTATCCGCCGGGGATGAGCACAGAGCTGTCGGCCCGGGACGTGCTGGGCTGTGCCCGCGACGGCGGGGCGTTCGCGGCCGAACGGTTCGGCACCGGGACGTCAATTCTCGAGCGCGTCGAAGAACTCGGGCGCCTGGACCTCGACCGCTACGACGGCGCGGACCGGCTCCAGCGCGAGCTGCCCGGACTCGTCCTGCAGCTCGCCCGGCTGAGATTCGGCATGGTCGGCCCGACCAATCACTTCATCGAGCTGCAAGAGGTCGAGGAGGTCTTCGACCCGGACACGGCGGCGAAGCTGGGAGTCGCGCCGGGACAGATGACTCTGCAGTATCACGCCGGAGGCGGGGTGTTCCCCGGGGCAGTCGGCGCGATGTTCGGCCGCAGAAAGCACTACCCCAAGCAGATCCGGGCCGCGATGTCGGTGGTCAAGCCGCTGTACCACGGCATGTCGGCCCGTTCGCTCGCCCAGCTCAAGCAGCGCTACCGGCTGTATTTCTCGGGCGGATGCCCGCCGGTCCCGCTGGCCAGCGACGAGGGACGCCGGCTGATGCTCGCCAACGCCGCGGCGATGAACTACGGCTTCGCGTTCCGCATCGCCGTCTATGCGGGGCTGCGCCAGATCGCCGCCGATGTCTTCGGCGGACCACCGGGGCAGCTGGTTGTGGACTCCCCGCACAACTCCATCTACCAGGAGGAGGTCGGCGGCCAGCCCGCCGTCGTGCACCGGCACAACTCGTGCCGCGCTTACCCGGCGCAGCTCATGCCGCCGGGGACGACCTTCGCCGAGACGGGCCAGGCGGTGCTGGTTCCGGGCACCCACCAGACGTCGTCCTACCTCTGTGTCGCCGGCGGATCGGCCGACGCACTGTACTCGGCCTGTCACGGCGCAGGCACCGTGGTCAGCGACTTCGCGCGCCGGGGGATCTCGCAACCGGACTCGCAGCACCGCGCCACGCTGCGGTTCCGCTACGACGACGCCGCCCCGGCGAGCGCGGCGCACTTCGACGACAAGGGGGTGGACGAAGTGCTCGCGGTGCTGGTCCGAGGTGGGCTGGTCCGGCCGGTGGCCAGGATGCGCCCGTTCGCGGTACTGCACTGAGGAGGATCGTGACTGCGCAATGGACAATCCCGGGGCAGCGGTGGCGGCTGCTCGCGCCCAGGGAGGCCGTGGCCGTTGACATCCGACCCGGGCTGCTGGCGGTCCGGCGCACCGCTGCGGACCTGCGCGCCCTGCCCGCAGGGACCCCGGTCGTCTTGCTGGATCACCGGCCGGGGGGGCGCCTCCGGGCCCGCCGGATCGCCGCCACCGGCGCCATCACCGTCGACCGTCAGTATGTCGCGCTCCCCTCGCTGCGCCGGGCCATCGTGGTGGTCGAGGACAGCACCGACGCACTGCGCTGGGCCTGCGGGTCGCTGGTGGCTCCGCCCCCCGGCGTCACCTGGGCACATGCGCTGATCGATGCGGCTATCCGGTTCCTGCGCCGCCGGCCCGGGACAGCCGGGTCGCTCGCCGCTGGACGGATCGTGGTCGGGAGGACGCGATGACCTCCCCGGCCACCCGGGCCCAGGAACCGGTGCAGCCGGCCGGTGCTGGCCTCCCGCCGCACGCGGGAGACCTGCGCGCGCTGCTGACCATGCCGGGCAGCCGGACCGTCGTGCTGGACGCGTCGCGTGACCCGAACTCCAGTGTGACCCTGCTGGTCACGCCGCGTGGAGCGGCAGAGCCGCGCCTGGCCGTCAAGGTAGCCACCACGCGGGCGGCGGCCGATGTAATCGAGCGTGAGGCGGAGTGCCTGGTCAAGCTGGGCCGCCGGACCCTGCACCGGGTCGGCCCGACCCTGCCACGCCAGGTGGGCGTCTTCGATGCGGACGGGCTGCTGGCCGTCGCCACCTCCGTGCTGCCCGGCGTGCCGATGCGGGCGGGTTACCACGCGTTCCGGCATCTGGCGCGGCCCGCCATGGTGCGTGCCGACTTCACCGCGGCCGGGAACTGGCTCGCGGCCCTGCACGCCGACAGCCTGGCCGGGGCCGCGCCGATCACGCTGCTCGACGGGGTGGCCGAGCAGATCGCCGCCCGCTGGCCCGGCGACGCACGCGCCGCCGGGCTCGCCGCCAAGCTCGGGCCGCTGGCCGCGCGCCTGGCGTCCGCCAGCACGCCGCGTACCGTCGTGCACGGCGACTTCTGGGCTGGCAACTTGCTGGTGACCGGGGACACGGTCACCGGTGTCGTGGACTGGGCAGCTGGCGAGTTGGCCGGCGAGCCGCTGCGCGATGTGGCCCGGTTCGCGCTGAGCTACTCCCTGTATCTCGACCGGCACACCCGCGCCGGCCGCCGGGTAGCCGGCCATCCGGGGCTGCGCGCGGACAGCTGGGGCGCCGGGATCCAGTACGCGATCACCGGCCGGGGCTGGTTCGGCGATCTCGTGCGCAGCTTCGTCGCCACAGCGCTCACTCGCTTGGGGGCACCGGCCGAGCTGTGGTCCGATGTACTGCTCGCCGGGCTGGGGGAGGTCGCGGCGACCGCCGACCACCCCGATTTCGCCGGCCGGCACCGTGATCTGCTGCTGCGCCTCCTCAGCGAGGTGCCACGGTGACTCCTCTCGCCATCTCCACGGTTCCGGTGCTCCCCGGACCGGCCCCGCCGCCGCCGCTGGCCGCCCCGCCTGTCACGCCGCCGGCCAGCCGCCGGCGCAACGTGGTCAAGGTGGTGCTGGCGACCGCCATCGGGGCGATGCCGTTCCTGGTCCCGGCGTTCACGGGCAACACCGCGCCCGCTGACGCGTTCCTGGCGGCGGCCATCTTCGTCGGTGCGCTCTGGTTCTCGAGCCGCCGTCAGGCCATGCGCTTCCCGTACATGCTCCCGATAGGCCTGTCCATCCTCGCCGGGGCGCTGGCCAGCACGGTCGCCTACTCAGATGCCTACGTCAGCGTCGGCGGCGGGCTGGTCAGCCTGATCCAGGACGCGTTCTTGCTGGCCTGGGCGATCACGATCGCGAACATCAGCCGTGACCCCGCGATGCTGAGGACCATCACCCGGGCCTGGGTGATCAGCGTCACCTGCTGGGCCGCGCTCATGATCATCGGGGTATTCGCGCACATCACCCTGCTGTCCGGTGAGCAGATGCGGAATGGCGTCCGGGCTGCCTTCACCCTGGGTGACCCGAACCTGGCCGCCAACTACTTCATCTGCTCCCTGATGGTGCTTCGCGCCACGCGGTACCCACGGCGGCGTCTCCTCAGGTGGTTCTGCTGCGCGCTGATCGTGACCGCCATCATCCTCACCGGTTCCAACGGCGGTGTGCTGGTGCTGGTGATCATCACGGTGCTCGGCGCCCTCTTCACCATGGCCCGCCGCCACGGCGCGGCACCGGCCGTCATTACCGCATCCGTGCTCGCGGTGGCCCTGCTGGCCATCGGCCCGCACGTTCACATCCAGGGCATTGTGCACCAGGCTCAGGCGAGCACGCCGCTGCTGAAGGACTCGATCGGCCGCCAGGCGGAGAGCAGCGGCTCCCGCAGCACCATCCTCTCGGAGAGCACGCAGCTCTACCTGACCGGCGACACCCCATTCGGCCTCGGGCCGGGCGGGACGAAGGCCGCTTTCCAGGCCCATCAGTTCGGCTACGTCAAGATGGCGCACGACGATTACCTCGCTGCGCTGCTTGAGCGCGGTGTGCTCGGCGGGGCCGCCCTGATCTGCCTCCTCGTCATCGTCGCTGCACGCTGCCGCCGGATTGCCTCGCGGCCGTTGCGGCCTGACTACGCCAGCATCTTCCCTCGCCCGGAACTGCTGGGCGCCGCCGTGATCGGCCTGGTCATATCCGCGATGTTCTACCAGGTCCTGCACTTCCGGCACCTGTGGGCGCTGTTCGGCATCATCGCCGCAATAGACCTGTGGGGCCGCCGGGACCGGGACGGCGGCCGGACCGATGCCCGGGGGGTGGCCGGATGAAGCGGATCATCGCCCGCCTGGCCAGGTACGCGCCGCCCGCGCTGACGGCCAACGTCGCCGCCCGTATCGTCGCGCTGGTCGCGCTCACGCTCGCTACCATCCTGGTCGCGCACGCAGGCGGGCCCAAGCTGCTCGGCGAGCTGACCCTGCTCCGGGTCATTCCTGGCCTGGCCGGAGTGCTGGTTTCGTGCGGTCTGCCGAGCGCCGCGCCCTATTTCCTGGCCAACCGGAAGTACGCCACCCTGCCCCGGCTCCGGTCCACCCTCGTCATGCTCACGCTGCTGGGCTCGCTGGCCGCGAGTGGCTGCTGGCTGGTCCTCACCCCCCTGCTGCACTGGCTTTTCTTCCGCCCGTGGCACATGGGAGTCGTCCTGGCCGCCACGGTCGCGGTGTTCGCCCAGCTCTGGGTGGCGGCGGGCAAGTCCTTCCTGCAGGGCGAGAACGACATGCGTGGCGCCAACACGGCGATCGCCGCCGAGGAGGCCGCGTTCCTGCCGGTGTATGTGGCCCTGCTGCCGTTCCTGCACGGCACGGCGTTGCTCATGTCGGCGCTGGTCGGCGCGGACGTCCTGGTCACCGCGGGCATCGCGGTCCGTCTCGCGCGGCGCGGGTTCCTGCGGGGCTGGAAACGGCCGGACGCGCAGCTGGGCGGGGAAATCTGCCGCTACGGCCTGCGCGGCCAGGTGGGCGGCATGCTGTCACTGATCAACCTGCGGCTCGACGTGGTGATCCTCGGGGCGCTGGTGGGCCCGGGCACTCTGGGGGTGTACGCGGTCGCCTCGAAGTGCGCCGAACTGCTCCGCCTGCCCGGACTGGCTATCACCTACGTGCTGTACCCGCGACTGGCCGTCCGGGACCGCTCCGCGGCGGCACGGGACGTGGCCGAGTTGTTGCCCCGCGCGTTCCTCATGACCGTCCTCGCCGCGATTCCGCTGGCGGCGGCGGTTCCGCTGCTGCCCCTGGTTTACGGGCCCGCGTTTGCCGGTGCCATAGTGCCCGCCTACATCATCCTGTTCGGCCTCGTCGGCGAGGGGGTGGCCGGCCTGGTCAGCGCTTACCTCTACGGTGTCGGCCGGCCTGGCGCGAACTCCATCGCCCTCAGCGTGTCCGTGGTGGTCACCATCGGGCTCGATCTAGCGCTCATCCCGCATTTCCACGTGATCGGCGCCGCCGTCGCCTCGGCCGTCGCGTACCTGACCAGCAGCGTGGCGCTTCTCGTCTGCTATTTCGCCGTGCGGAAGATGGTCCACGTTCCCCGGCACAAGGCGCCCGCCACGGTGGGTGCGTCATGACCGGCCGGCTCTGCCTCAAGATCAGGAAGTCAGTATTCCTGGCCGTGCTGGGAACGGTCGTGACGGCGGGGGCGGCCGCGTGCGGCGGCGCCAGTGTCCATCAGGGCGGAGCGTCCGCGGTGACCACTCCCCAGGCGACACGGCCGGCGTCTCCCCTCGCGCCGCTGGGCGACTACCGCCATGCGGTGGATGTGGCCGCGCGCGATCACCTGCGGGTGTGGATCGAGGCCGACATGGTCAAGCGCTGGGAGGAGGGGGAACCGTCGTTCCGCGCCGCGGTCGCCCGGGTAGCGATCCTGGCCCGCCGGCCCGGGGTTGTCGGTATCAAGATCGCAGATGAGCTCGGCTATAACGACGGCCTGGACAGTGCCGCCAAGGTCAGGCAGTTCCTGACGGACTCCGCGCGGGCGCTGCATGCCGCCGCGCCGCACAAGCTGATCCTCGTCGACATGGTGGTGCCGCAGCTCGGCTGCTGGCCGGGCCACCAATTCGCCGGGTCACCCGCGGCGGCCTGCGCCGCGGCGGCGCGATCCCGCTACCCCTCGCTGGGGCTGTCGGCAATCGGCAGTTACCTGCGCATGCACGTGATCGATGTGCTCGATCTCAGTACCGGGCTGCTCACGGACAGCACGTACGCGACCTGGGGGACCACAGCCGACGGCGCCCAGGTCGCGGCCTGGCGGGAGGTGCACCGGCGTGGCTGGCCCAGCCTGGTGCGGGTGCAGGCCCGGAAGGCGCTCGCGCATCCGGGCGCCTACGACAGCACCTCGGCGGAGACTGTGGCGGACATGCGCCTGTACGTAGGCATCCCGCTCACCTACGGCGCCCAGGCGGTTGACATCTGGACCTGGCACCAGGAGTACGACGGCGCGATGTACCAGCTGATGAACCCCGGAATGCGGCCGAACGCGCTATGGGGCCAACTCGAGCAGCAGCGCCGCGCGGGCCATGTGCTCTTCACCCACATGAGTCCCCATTCGGTCGAGGCCGGGCTGGACCGGGACCTGGCGAAGATCTCCACCGTCTTCGTCGACATCTTCCTTCCGGCGGGCACGGGATGAGCGGCGACTCTATGCGGATCACCTACCTGGGCCACGCCGGACTGCGCGTCGACGGCACCGGGCTGAGCCTGCTGATGGATCCGTGGCTGTCAGAGCGGGGCGCGTTCCAGGCGGCCTGGCACCAGTTCCCGGCCAACACTCATCTCGACCGGTCCGCGCTGCTGGACTGCGACTACGTCACCGTCTCGCACGAGCACCTGGACCACATGGATCTGTCGGTGCTGACCAGCCTGCCGGCGACCACGACCGTGCTCATCCCGCGGTACCCGTCGCCGAACTTCCGCGACCGCCTCGCCGCGGCCGGTGTGGCCAACGTCATCGAGGTGCCGGCCTGGCGCAAATTCCAGCTCAATGAGGGCGGCGACTGGCTGACGTTCATCACCGAGCAGTCGCCCATGTGTCATGACGCAGCGGTGCTGGTGTACGCCGGGGGCGCATCCCTGCTGCACTGCAACGACGCCCGGCTCACCGCCGGCCAGGCCCGCCGGGCCGCCCTGGAGTGCGGTGGCCGCCTGGACGTGCTGGCCGTGCAGATGGCCAGTGCCACCTGGCATCCGATCTGCTATGACTACCCGCCGGAACAGCTCCGCGAGATCGGCGCGGCGAAGCGCGCGGGCAAGTTCCGGGCGGTCGGGCGGCTGATCAGGCTGGTGCAGCCGGAACTGGTCGTCCCGTTCGCCGGGCCGATGTGCTTCCTCGACCCCGAGATCCAGCAGCACAACCGGTGGCTAAAGCCCCCGGGCCTGTTCCCTGATCAGAAACAGGCCGCTGAATTCCTGTCCGGGCGGCTGCCGGGCCAGAAGGTGGGGCTGTGGCTGCCTGGTGACGGGTACGAGCCGCTGTCCGGCCGTCATGTCGCCGACGCGCACTGGCACGACTTCGACTTCGGCGACACCGATGAGTACCTGGACACGTACGCCAGCACCCGCCGCCACGACATCGAGGCGGTACGGGCGGCCTTTCCCGAGCCAGGTCCGGAGCTGCGGGATGCGTTCGTCGAGCATTTCCGGCGGCTGGGCGAGATGAGCCGCTACTTCCTGGATCGCATCGACATGACGGTGCGCTTCGAGCTGACCGGGGAGGTCGAGGGGCGCTGGGACGTCGATCTCCGGGCGGACGGCGTCCGGGTCGACGTGCGGGGCCGGGCCCGCAGGCCCGAGTACGGTTTCAGGCTCAACTCGCGCTGGCTGGCACCGGTGATCTTCGGCCAGATCGGGTGGGAGGACCTCTTCCTCTCATTGCGGTTCTCGGCCTGGCGCCACCCCGACATCTATAACGACTACCTCATCGGCTTCCTCAAGCACGCTGAGCCGCAGGCGCTGCAGGCCATAGAGAGCTACGAGCAGAGCCGGTCAAGCGACGAGAAGATCGTGATCGACGCACCGGGCGGCCGCTATGAGATCGCCCGCTACTGCCCGCATGCGGGCGAGGATCTCGCCATCGGTAGCGCGGTCGGGGACGGAGTGATCCGCTGCCTTGGCCACAACCTGGAATTCGATCTCACCACTGGCGTCTGCCTGAACGCCCGCTGTGACCCCCTGGCCACCCGGCGCCTGGCCACGACAGTCATCAGCGGAGCGGTCCGTTCACCACACCCGGGGGGGTCAGATGTTGTTCGTATCCCATAGCAGCAACGGAACAGCGGGACAGCCACAGCTGCGCCGCAGGCAGGCCACCCCCGGGACACCGGAAGAGACGCTGGCCGCGGTGCTCACGGCGGCAACTCCGGGAGTCGCACCGAGCCCAGCCCGGCGGGTCCTCGACGTTGCCGTGGCCGTCATCGTCCTGGGCCTGGTGTGGCCACTCTTCCTGGCGCTCGTTCTGACCACCCGGCGCAGCACGGGCGGGTCAGCGATCTACCGTCAGCTTCGGGTCGGGGAGGGCGGAGTCCCGTTCACGTTGTTCAAGTTCCGCAGCATGCGGGCCGGACAGGCGGGCCCGGAGGTGACCGCGCCTGGCGATGACCGGGTGACCAGGCTCGGCGCGCTGCTGCGCAAGACGAGCCTCGATGAGCTTCCGCAATTGGTCAACGTGCTGCTCGGCGATATGACCCTGGTCGGCCCGCGGCCAGAAACGGTCGCCCTGGCCGGGCGTTACCCCGAAGAGCTCCGTTTCATCTTCCGGTATCGCCCGGGCATGACCGGTCCCAGCCAGGTTCTGGTCCGCGATGAGGGGGTTCTCGGTCAGGTCGCGGACGTCGAGAATTACTACCTGGCCGAGCTCGTCCCGCACCGGGTAGCCACGGATCTCGGTTACCTGAGGTACCCGACCATAACCGAGACCATCCGATGGCTGTGGGACACCTTGCTCTATGTGACCCGCATCGTGCGGCCCAGGCCGGGTGCGCTGAGCCTGCCCGCCCTAATCGGAGTGGTCCCCAGCCATCCGGTCCCGATCGGAAAAGATTAACGCTAGCCGGGAGGCGCTGCCGCTTTGTGTCATAACTGCGCGAAACGGGCTGTTCGCGCGTCGCGATGGGCCCAAGAAGGGGGTATGAGCCGGCAAGAATACTTGTTTCGGTAAAAGATAAGTAATATACTGCAGCCCTAACGTAATTACCGGCGGGCAGCGACGAGCGCACTCCGCTCGGCTAACGTGATTTTCTGCCCGACTTGGGGGGGCCGTCCGACCATGAGAAGTTACTTGCGCATTGGTTCAGTCGCTCAGCGTAATAGGGCGGTGAGAGTTGCCCGGCGGGTCGCCATCGCCAGCTCAGTGATTGTTGCCGCCATGGTCGGCACGGTCCTGACCGGTGTTTCGGCGTCCGCGTCCACTGTTTACTTCGTGGACAACACGAATCCGTCGGTGTGCTCGGACGGTGCGACTGGAACAACGATGTCCCAGCCGCTCTGCACCCTCGTCGCTGCCGCGAGCAAAGCGAAGATCGCTGGCGACACGGTGCAGGTCGTAGCCGGAACGTATCCGGGAACCTCAGTCAGCCCAGTCTCCGGCGTGACGTTCACGGCGAATCCAGGCGTGACCATCACCGGCGGCGCGAGCGGCATGAAGGGCTTCTCGGTCTCCGGCAAGAACAATGTCGTGATCTCCGGCTTCACCATCACTGGCACGCCGTCGTATGGCATCTACGTCAACAGCAGCAGCAATGTCACCATCTCCGGCAACACGGTGTCGTGCTCCTGGTCTTGCACCACAACGCCGGTATCCGGCCAGTCCGCATCCGGCATCTACCTGAGCAGCCTGACCGGTGGGCTCATTAAGGGCAATGTCACGCACGACAACGTCGGTCACGGCATCCTCTTGACCGGGTCCACCACTGGCGTCACCGTGCAGGGCAACACGTCGTACCACAATGCCTATCAGTGGCAGCGCAACGCCAACGGCATCGACGTCGTCGCGCCCGGGAACTTCATCATCGGCAACGTGACATACGCCAACGAGGACACCGGCATCAACATGTACTCCGGCGGGGACAACACACTCATCGCCGGCAACGTCACCTACGGCAACGGTGACCACGGCATCGACGACTACAACGTCACCGGCGGCCGGATTATCAGCAACACCGTCTATGGTAACTGCACGGACGGCATCAACGTCGAGGGCACGAGCGCCAACTACGTCATCGAGGACAACGTCTCGGTGAATAACGCGACTGGTGCTGTAATCCATCCGACCCCGATCAACTATGCGATCCCCGCGGACTGCAAAGACCGCAGGACTGGAAACATCGGCGTATACGACAAGACAGCTCCGTCCACAACGACAGCTGACTACAACCTTGTATGGCAGAGCGGCGCTGGCACCGAGTACATGTGGGGCGGCACTGCATACGGCAGTCAGTCCACCCTGAACGGGGCCACCGGGCAAGAGGCCAATGGCATCTTCAATACCGACCCGAGGTTCGCCAATGCCGGGGCAGGGAACTTCCAGCTGACCGCGGGATCCCCGGCCATCGACTCGGCGGACGCCACTGTCACCGGCGAGCAGACCACGGACATCCTGGGCAACGCCCGCGTGGACGACCCGGTCACGTCCAACACCGGCAACCCGAGCGGATCGTTCTACGATCGCGGGGCGTACGAGTACCAGGGGGGCGGCGGCGGCACGCAGACCGGGCCGACCGCGGCACTGACGGTGAGCCCGCCCAGTGGCACCGCGCCGGTGCAGGTGACCGCCGACGCGTCTGGCTCGACCGCGGGCAGCGCGTCGATCAGCAGCTATTCGTTCAACTTCGGTGACGGCACCACGGTGGGGCCGCAGTCCGGGGCGACCGCGAACCACACCTACCAGTCCGCGGGCAGCTACCAGGTCACCGTGACCGCGACCGACGGCAACAACCTCACCGACCAGGCCACCAAGACCGTCACCGTCAGCGCGCAGCAGGCGACCGGGCCGACCGCGGCGCTGTCCGTGAGTCCTTCCTCCGGCACTGCGCCGGTGCAGGTGACCGCCGATGCCTCGGGGTCGAGTGCGGGCAGCGCGCCGATCGGCAGCTATTCGTTCAACTTCGGGGACGGCACCACGGTGGGGCCGCAGGCCGGCGCGACCGCGAGTCATACCTACCAGTCGGCGGGCAGTTA
>JAOPYP010000813.1 GCA_025964635.1 Actinomycetes bacterium
GCGTGGGATGATCCTGACCGCCGGGCGCCTGAGGTCAGCGGATGATGGCCACGAGGTTCAGCACTGCCGATCCCAGAGTCTGATCGCCAGAGATAGTGGTCTGCTCTCGCGCGGTTTCCACCGTGACACCCCGGGTCGCCACCCGCCACAGGCATTCGGACGGGAGCTCGACGAGCGCTGCGGCAGGCTGTGCGGACGAGCCGCGGATCACCGCCCACGTGGTGTTTCGCCGCTCGATCGTCCAGTTGCCCCCGCCAGGGCCGGTTACCTGGATGTGCAGGCACGTGCCCAGGTCTGGGGAGTAATCCCGCAGGGTGTGCGGTAGGGCGCGCAGGAACGTGTCGGTTACCGGGGCGGCCAGGTGTTCGTCATTGGCGCCGGGGCGGCCCACGGCGTCGCGGACCTGCTGCTGATGGACCCAGTACTCGGTGTACTCGCGGGCCACGTCCAGCCAGACCGGGGCGGGCACGCCGGGGGCAGCCCAGGAGACCGCCTCCCCGGTCTGGTCAAGATCCAGCGACGCCCACAGTTCGTCGAGCTGCGGGCCCAGGTGGGCGAGAAGGTCAACTAGGACGCGCGGGCTCCAGCGCCGGGCGACATCCACGAACTCCTGGTTCACCCGGTGCAGGAAGCCGGGCAGGCTCTCGCCTGGCCAAGGACCGGGAGCCTGCTGCCGGTCCCGCGTGCCCGACAGCTTCCTGATGTAGTCGTGGACCACATGAGCCACCACGTCGTGCACCCGCCAGCCCGGGCACACCGTGGGCCGCTGCCAGTCGTCTGGGTCCAGGCCCCGCAGCAGTGTGAGGAACCCGGCCCGCTCCAGGGGGAACAGCAGCCGGGTATCCAGCGGTGGCCCCACCCAGCTCCAGTCCATGCCCCGTATTTGATCAGAAAGGCCTCGCGGCTACCCCTGGTCGGCGGCGGCCTGGATGGCGGCCATGTCGAGCTTCTTCATGCCGAGGACGGCGGCCATGGCCCGATCGCGCCGGCCCGGGTCCGGGTCGGACATTAGGTCCGCGTATCCAGCCGGGACGACCTGCCAGGACAGGCCATAGCGGTCCTTCAGCCAACCGCACGGGCCTTCCTCCCCGCCTTCGGAAAGCCTGGTCCAGTAATAGTCGATCTCTTCCTGGTCGGCGCACTGGATCACGAATGAGATCGCCTCGTCGAACGTGAACTGCGGGCCGCCGTTGATCGCGGTGAATTCCTGGCCGTCCAGGGTGAAGTCGACGGTCAGGACGGTGCCAGCCGGGCGCGGCCCAGCCTCCCCGTAGTAGGAGATCAACTTGATTTCCGAGTTAGGGAACACCGAGACATAAAACCCGGCTGCCTGCTCACTCTCGGTGTCGAACCACAGGTTCGGGGTAATCTGCGGCATGGCACTCTCCCGTCCAGCTTGATGGTGGGTCGCTACCAGTAGGACGCTTCGTGAGGGGGCGACTCATCGGACAGCGGGGCGAGGACCCTGGAACCAGCCGTCCGCCGTGACGACCAGGATTGAGTCCTGCTCTGCATCGCGCCCGCACGGGTGGCCCCCGGCGGCCGTTCCCGCCATCGCGCAGGTGTCTACAGCGTGAAGCCGGGAACTGCACTGCTGTGGGGTCGAGTCCACGATGACGGAGGCTCAGCGTGCCAGAAACGACGCAATTCACCATCGGAAGCGAAGCCAGCTGTACCGACGGGGTGTGCGGCGAGGTGTCCCGCGTGGTGGTGGACCCCGTCGCCGAGGCGGTCACCCACCTGGTGGTCGAGCCCAAGGGCCGCCAGGGGATCGCCCGGCTGGTGCCGATCGACCTGGTCGAAGCGGCGTCGCCTGAGGTGCGGCTGCACTGCACGCTAGCTGCCTTCGGGCAACTCGACCCCGCCGAGGAAACGCAGTTCGTTCCGGGCAGCACCGGGTACGCGGCATACGGTCCCGAGCAGGTGATCACCTGGCCGTACTACGGCCTCAACCCCGTCGCGGGAGTGCCGGGCGGCGTGGATCTCGGGGTGGCGGGGTTCTCGCCCACCGTCACCTACGACCGGGTCCCGCTGGGTGAAGTCGAGGTCCGGCGCGGTGATCCGGTCGAGGCCACGGACGGCAGGATCGGCCACATCCAGGGCCTGGTCGTCGATCCTCATGATCATCAGGTCACCCACGTGCTCCTGCAGGAGGGGCACCTGTGGGGGCGCAAGGAGGTGGCCATCCCCATCAAGGCCGTGTCCCGCGTGGGGGACACCATCCGGCTCACCATCAGCAAGCACGAGGTGCAGGAGCTGCCGCCGGTGGACTTCGCCCACCGCGCGCCTTAGGCCGGCGGGCTGCGCGGGCCGGGGAGGCGCGGGCCGGCGGAGGCGCGGGCCGGCGGAGGCGTCAGTCGTTCCCCGGATGGGCCCTGGTGATCTGCACAGCGTTACCGCATCCCGCGTGGTGACCGAGGAAGCTGCGCACCAGCCCTCCGTAGCGGTGCTCGTCCTGGTCGATCACGGCGCTGGCGCCACATCCATCGCAGCGCAGGAGCGTCGCGCTGGCCCCCGTGGTGCCGTCATCAGGGCCGGCCTCCGTCTCAGTATCCGGCAGATCAGGGCCGGGGAGGTCGGTGTTCGGGACGGCTGAACTGGGCATGCCCACTCCTCGGTGACCCTAGGTGAGCGGGCCGTCCGGCACGGTCCGCCTCCCGGGCGCCATTTCGAACCTATTCCCCCCTACGGTGACTAACGATTCTTTTCAAGTATCACTCAGCATCTCCGCAGATGGGGCTCAGACCGGCGATATCCCTGCTGGCCTGGGCGGAAGTGTCAGACCCTGCGACCAGACTTTCCCCATGCTGAATGGATTGCTTGTGGCGGAGAGTTTGCGCCTGGATACGGAATTGTGTGTCGAGAGTCTCAGCGTGACGCGAGTGACGCGGCGGGACGTGTCGTCCTCAGCAGCGGCC
>JAOPYP010000016.1 GCA_025964635.1 Actinomycetes bacterium
AGCTCCCCGACCTGAGGGTGGTCGACGCGGGTGGGCATGCCCTCGCGCGCCTGGACGTCGTGCCGGGCCCAGAGCCGCCGGAACGGCTCGCTGGACAGCGACAGTTCGCCGACGAGTTCGACGACACGCGGGTCATCGGTGTCCGTTCCGACGGACTCGCGGAAGCCGGCGACCAGCCGGCCGGTGGCCTGGTGCCAGTCCGGGTACAGCGCCTGCTCGGCGGGGTCGAGGAACACGTCGCGGAGCCGGTTCCGGCCGGCCTGCAGGTTGGGCGACAGGGCCCGGGCGAGGGTGTTCGCGGCGAGGACGTCGAAGTAGCGGCCCTCGACGAAGGCGGGCAGGCCGAGGACGCCGAGCAATTGCCGGATCCCGGCGGGCACGGTCTCCCGCCGGGGACGCCGCCGGCGGTGGCGGGGCCGGGGCGTCGCCAGGCTGAGCAGGTAGTCGGTGGCCGCCTGGTCGAGGCGCAGGACACGGGCCAGAGCCTCGAGGACCTGGGCCGAGGGGTTACGGTCGCGGCCCTGCTCGAGACGCAGGTAGTAGTCCGAGCTGATCCCGGCGAGCATGGCGACCTCTTCGCGCCGGAGCCCGGCGACCCGGCGCACCCCGTGGACGGGCAGGCCGACGCTGTCGGGCTGGATAAGCTCGCGGCGGGCCCGAAGGTAGTCGCCGAGCATGTTCTTCTCGTTCACATCACTCACCGTAAACGGCGGCTGTGGCTTACTGCCTGTCCCTGTCACTCCCAGGATCACCGGGGCCCGGCTGGCCGGGCTTCGCCTGGCGAAGGCTGGCGTTGTCACTGGTAACACTCCCGGGCCGGCCGCATCATCCGGGACCGGCTCCCGGCACCGATAACGAGGAGAGTTCTCATGGCATCGACCACACTTCCCGGCGGAGCCTTCAGCATGACCGGGGATCTGGCCGTCACCCGGATGGGGTACGGCGCGATGCAGCTGGCCGGCCCGCACGTGTTCGGGCCCCCGGCCGACCGCGACGCGGCCGTGGCCGTGCTGCGCGAGGCGATCGCGCTGGGCATCACGCACATCGACACCAGCGACTACTACGGCCCGCACGTCACCAACCAGATCATCCGCGAAGCCCTGCACCCCTACCCGGCCGGGCTGCACATCGTGACCAAGGTCGGGGCGTTGCGGGACGCCGAGGGCGGCTGGCCGCCGGCGCTGGCTCCTGACCAGCTGCGCCAGGCCGTGCACGACAACCTGGACAACCTCGGGCTCGCCGCGCTCGACGTGGTCAACCTGCGCGTCGGGGGGCTCGACAGCCCCACTCCCGGCTCGATCGCCGGGCCGTTCAGCGTGCTCGCGCAGCTGCAGCAGGAAGGGCTGATCAGGCACCTCGGTCTCAGCACCGTGAACGCCCAGCAGATCGCCGAGGCCCAGTCCATCGCGCCGGTCGTGTGCGTGCAGAACTTCTACAACGTCGCCAACCGGGCCGACGACGAGCTGATCGGCTCCCTCGCCGCGCAGGGCATCGCCTACGTGCCCTACTTCCCGCTCGGCGGCTTCTCCCCGCTGCAGTCCGGTGAGCTGGACTCGGTCGCCGCCCGTCTCGGCGCCACGCCGATGGCCGTCGCACTGGCGTGGCTGCTGCAGCGCTCTCCGAACATCCTGCTCATCCCGGGGACCGCCTCCGTCGCGCACCTGCGGGAGAACGTGACCGGCGCGGCGCTGGCCCTGTCCGGGGACGATCTGGCTGAGCTGGACCGCATCGCCTCCTGAGCAGCGGCACGCGGTGGGCTGGGTGTCGGCCGGGGGCTGGGCCTGGCGCGGGCGGTCAGGCCGGGGTGACCGGGCCAGAGTCGGTGGCCCGCAGCACGCTGGTGATGCGGCCGGCGGCCTGAGCGGGGTCGCCGGCCGGGGCGATGCGGGTGGCCCACGGCCACCAGTACCAGCAGCGGCCCTGGCCGTCCCCGGCGACCAGCACGTGGTCGCTGAGGGCGGCCGCCCCGGGGTCCGGGTTCTGCACGAACAGGCTGGCTGGCCGGCCGGGCGGCTCGAGCAGGCTGGTGATCCAGCCCCGCCGGGACAGTTCCCGGCGGAGGGCTTCCAGATGCCCGGCGGGGCCGCCGGCGTGGGAGCAGGACATGGGGACGCTCCTGGTTTTCGTTGCGGGAATTGAGGTTTCAAGAGTCGCGCGCGGGGCCTACGCTCTGGAAGCACGGCAGCACGCACCGCCGTTTTGTCAGCGGGCGGCGGGACGCTGTCAGGAGCGCGGGGGCCGTGTGCGGGACGCCGGGACGAGGTAAGGACGGGTCATGGGCCGAGACGGTCAGGTCAGCGCGCTGGCCTTATTTTCCGAGGAGCTGCGGCGGCCCCGGGCGGCCGCCGGGCTGACCCAGGACCAGCTGGCCGAGCGGGTCGGGTACAGCCCGTCGCTGGTCGCGCACGTGGAGACCGGCAGCCGGGCGCCCAGCCTGGACTTCGCCCGGCGCGGCGACGAGGCGCTCGGCACCGGGGGGTTACTGGCCCGGCTGCAGCCGTTCGTGCGCAGCGAGGCCTACCCGGCCTGGTTCCGGGACTGGGTGGAGATCGAGCGCGAGGCGGTCTCGCTGCGGTGGTTCGAGCCGCTGCTGATCCCGGGGCTGCTGCAGACCGAGGAGTACGCCCGGGCGGTGCTGGCCGCGGCTCATCCGGCTTCCCCGGAGGCCGAGGTGGAGCGGCTGGTCAGCGCGCGGACGGACCGGCAGGCGATCCTGGACCAGGCGGAGCCGCCGCTGCTGTGGGTGATCCTGGACGAGGGCGTGCTGATCCGGCCGGTGGGCGGCCCGGCCGTGATGGGTGACCAGATCGACCGGCTGATCAAGGCGGCGCGGCAGCCCCGGATCGTGCTCCAGGTCGTGCCGTCCGGGGTGGGCGCGCACGCGGGCCTGGCGGGCCAGTTCGCGATCGCCGGCTTTGACGGTTCACCTGACGTCGTCTACCTCGACAATGCGCTGGCCGGGCAGGTTGTCGAGCGTCCCGGCGACGTCGCCCGGGTGGCGTTGCTGTACGACATACTGAAAGCCGAGGCGCTGTCCCCGCGTGCCTCGATAGACCTGGCGAGGAAGGCGATCGAACAATGGACCTGACCGGCGCCCCGTGGCGCAAGTCCTCCTATAGCAGCGGTAACGGCGGTGCTTGCGTGGAGGTCGCGGTCGTGCCCGGCTCCAAGGAGGGCAGCGACTACGTCATCACCATGCGCGACTCCAAGGACCCCGACGGGCCGGTGCTGACCTTCACCCCGGACGAGTGGCGGGCGTTCACCCTCGGCGTCCAGGACGGCGAGTTCGACGTGGACGAGGAAAGCGCCGAGGACAGTGCCGGGGGCTGACCGCTGCCTGCGCCTGGTCCTGGCCATCCCGGCCAGCTAAGGCGCGGCGGAGGCCGCCTGGGGTGCGGGCGGCCGGGGCCCGCCCGCGGGCGGGGGATCCGGGGTGAACCGGGCCGAGACGACGTAGGCCACCACGACGGCCACGATCACCAGCGGCATGACCGCCAGGCCGTCCGACGCCAGCAGCAGGGAGGCGAGCAGGAC
>JAOPYP010000052.1 GCA_025964635.1 Actinomycetes bacterium
AAACTGACAGGCAAGGACCGCCGGACGCCACCGGCCGGCTCGGTGGTGCCCAGCAGGCGGTCCACAGGGCCTTGGTACGTCCCCCCCCCGCACCGAAGACCTGAAAAGCGGAAGGCCGGCGGTGCGACGTTGCCCCTGACCACTTCTTCTCGTAGCATCTGCCAGCCCTCTCACCTGCGCGAGCCGCAGGAAGAGGGAGTGCCATGGCGCTGAGTTGTGCGCCCTCGCAGTCAAGATCCCCACAAAAACCCCGCAAATCGGTGCCGCCAGTGCCGTGCGGGCCACCCCGACAAGGCCCCGGCGGCGGAGGCGTTGGGCCTGCTGGACGCTCACGGGTTCGGGCCGGTCCTGGTTCTCAACCAGGCCGGGGTAGTCATGGGCGCCGCCCACGGAACGCCCTGGAGTCTGCCTCGGCAGGGGCCGAGGTGGGATCGGTGATGCGGTTCGGCGTGTCCACAGTGCGGCCGAGCGAGGATGCCATGGCGCTGGCGCACTCAGCCTGTCCGGGCCGCCTTCGGGCGTCGTCACCCTTTCGTGGGTGATCTCATCGCTGGCAGTGGCAGCGGGGCTGCCATAAGCGTGTTTCAGCCCTGAAGGATGCTCGGCCGGCGGCGTGCGCGGGCAACGAATTGCCGCTCACCCCCTCGAGGGTGAGGAATAGGTGTCATGCCGGCGGCACGATGAACAGTGTGTCCCACGCGCGCCAGAGCGCCGGGCGGGGTAGGGAGAAGAGCGACCATGCCTGGGAAGGGGAAGGTAAGGCCTTGCACGGGGGCCAGGTGGCTGCCCGGTAGTGGTGCCGGGGATGCGCCGCCTGGCCAGGGCACAGCGCTTCGTCTCCAGGGTCATGACCTTCCGTGAGGTCTGGCCCCGTTTGCGTGAGTCACGGGGAAGGCTTACGCAGGTGTGGATGAGAGGCTGCGATGACTGATACGAGTAGGTCCAAGGCTGATGCCGCGGCGCGGGCGATGATCTTGCCGCTGGCGCTGGCCCAGTTCATCGCCAGTTATGCGGCGACGAACATGAACGTTGCCATCAGCGCCATCGCCAAGGACCTCGGCACCACCGTGGCCGGCGTGCAGACGGCGATCACGCTGTTCACGCTGGTGATGGCGGCGCTGATGATCCCGGGCAGCAAGCTGACCGACATCTGGGGCCGCAAACGGTGCTTCGTGCTGGGCCTGATCGTCTACGGGATCGGGGGCCTGCTCGCGGCGCTGTCGCAGGGACTGCCGCTGCTGATCGTCGGGTACTCGCTGCTGGAGGGCGTCGGGTCGGCGCTGATGATCCCGCCCATCTACATCCTCGTCACCGTGACGTTCCCGGACGTCAGGTCGCGGGCCCGGTACTTCGGGGTGGTCAGCGGCGCGGGCGGCCTGGGCGCGGCCGCCGGGCCGCTGATCGGCGGCCTGGTGACCAGCGCCATCAGCTGGCGCGCGTCGTTCGCCCTCCAGGTCCTGGTGGTGGCCTGGATCGCCTTCCTGGCCCGCAAGATCACCGACCCGGCCCGGACCGGGCCCGTGCCTCACTTCGACCTCACCGGCGCGGTGCTGTCCGCAGCCGGGCTGTTTTTCGTGGTGCTCGGGCTGCTGCAGTCCCGGACCTACGGCTTCCTGGTTTCGCGGCAGGCGTTCAAGATCGGTAGCACTGTGGTGCTCCCCAAGGGCTCGATTTCCCCGGTCTGGATATTCGTGGCCATCGGCGCGCTGTTCCTGCTGTGGTTCTTCCTGCACATCCGGTCCGCAGAGCGGAAGGGCCGGGATGTGCTGCTGCCGCTGCGGCTGTTCCGAAACAAGGTCGCCAACCTGGGGCTGGGCACCCAGACCATTCAGTGGCTGATCCTGCAAGGGTCATTCTTCACCGTCTCGGTCTACCTGCAGGAGGTCAACGGCTACAACGCGATCCAGACCGGCCTCATGCTCACCCCGGCCACAATCGGGATCCTCGCCGCTTCCGCGGGCGCGGGCCGGTTCGCCCGGCGGCACCCCCAGCGGTGGCTGATCATCGCCGGATTCCTGGCCACCGCGGTCGGCATGATCTTGCTGCTGGTCCTGGTCCGGGCGAACGCGGGCATCTGGCGGTGGATACCGGGGCTGCTGTTGTTCGGTGCCGGAGTCGGGGTGATGCTGACTTCGTCGGTCAACGTGGTCCAGTCCAGCTTCCCCGACGAGGATCAGGGAGAGATCTCCGGACTATCCCGCAGTGTCTCCAACCTGGGATCCTCGCTGGGCACCGCTCTCGTCGGCTCGGTCCTGGTAGCCGTCGCACTTCCCAAGGGGAAGCCCTTCGCTGTCGCCCTCATCATCTTGCTGGTGATCGCCCTCATCGGCCTGGTTCTCGCCGTCCTCATCCCGCGTCAGCCAATCCAGGCCGACGAGTCAGCAGATTCCGGCGTGGCACCGGAGGCACGGCCATCAGCACCCTGATGCATGCCGCAGCGGCGGCGCCTGGGTGAAAGGAGAGGGCGGCCGTGGTGCTCAACCTTCTTCTGATCGGCCCCGTGGTGCGCTCGACCCGCTTCTGGCTTGTCGCCAACACCATCAACCTGGTCGTCAGCTAAGACTGCTCGGGTCCCGGGTCACCCTCGGACGGGTGATGACGCAGACCCCGGCCGTGACGGACGCTGGCGGCACGGGATAAACCAGCAGACTTCGAGGCGCAATTGTGCTGCGATCACAGGCATATGAGATCACTTTCATGGGCCAGGCCGGCACCACACTGCGCGCGGAATTCGATGACTGCGAGGTCACCATAGGCCCGGATACGACAACCCTGCACGCCGAGCTACCCGATCAGGGAGCCCTTTCCGGGCTCATGCAACGGATCACCGGCCTCGGCCTCGAGCTGATCGACGTGCACCGCATAGCGCCACCACCAGGGCCATGACTGACCTCGCAGAACAGAACGCGGGGCCGCTTGCCGCCCGGTCGTTCCCTGGGACCCGGGCCGTCGAGGGTCGCTGGTGGCTTGACCGTGAATGCACCTGCCGGGGTTCCTGCCGTGTTTGAGGACACCTACCCCGTGGAGTGGATAGGTCGGCAGGCGGCCGTGACTCTCCCGGAGCAGGTCGATGTGTCCAACGCCGGCCAGATACGCGAGGAGTTGCTGTCGGTCATCAATCGCCATGCCACGGCGCTGATCGTGGATATGACCGCGACAGTCTCATGTGATCACGCCGGGGCTGAGGCCGTGGAACGTGCCTACCGGCGTGCCGTCGCCAGCGGCACGCAATTGCGGCTGGTGGTGACCGCCCCCATTGTCCGGCGGGTTCTCGCTGTCAACGGGCTCGACCGGCTGGTCCCCATATACCCCTCCCTCGAAGCAGCCGTCGCCGCCGGTGGGTCGGATGCGGCGGTCCCGGTGATGCCTGAGCCAGGTGCCCCGCATGCGGCGCAAGTTCGAAAGTCTGGCGCAGTTGGCCCAGGGGAGGAGCAGGCGTGACGACCTTTGGTCAGCCGGGGGCTTGACCCGACAGTGGCGCTGCGCCATCGCCCTCCCGGGCGTGGCACGGGCCCGGTGCCGGTCCCTCGACGCGGCGAAGCGAAGCACCCGGATGCCGCGCGACGTTTCGCGAGGGAGCAAGACTCAGCGGGCGGGAGCCGGCTCGGACGACGGCCGCCACTCCCGCCTGATCAGCCCGTAGACCCACGAGTCAGAGACCTCGCCGTTCACGACGCAGTCTTCCCGCAACGTCCCTTCACGCACGAACCCGAGCTTCTCCAGCACGCGGGCAGATGCCACGTTGCGCGTATCGGTCTCAGCCTGGACGCGATTCAGGTCCAGCGTTTCGAATGCCCACCGCAGCAAAACGCGCGCGGCCTCCGTCGCGTAGCCGTGGCCCCACGCTGCATCGTCGAAGCAGTAGCCCAGCGACGCACTGCGGTAGTCCGGATTCCACCGGTTCAGGCTGCACCAGCCGATGAACACCCCGTCGGAGACACGATCCACGGCCAGCCGCGCCCCGGTGCCCTCCTCTGCCATCTGCCGGCAAGCCGTAATGAACCGCTCGGCGCGCACGCGTTCGCTCCACGGCGGCGCGTCCCAATAGCGCAACACGTAGGCGCTGCTGTGTAGCGCGAAGAGGTCGTTCGCATCCGCGCCGTCGAAGGGACGCAGTCGAAGGCGAGCGGTGTGCAGCGTGGGGGTGGGCAGCGACATGCGCGTCATGTTCCTCCCGTGATTGGTGGCCGATCAACCAGACATCTGATGCCGGCCACTCGCAACGGGTTTTCTCGGCGGGCGGGAGAGCGACGTGCCCGCTCATCGGCTACTTCGGACGGACCGGTGCTACTTTCCGGCGATGGGGAAACGCCTGCTTAGCGTGGTCTTCGGGCCCTGGGCGGCCGGGATAGGAAAGATCGTCTGACCGTCCTTTGACCGTCGGAGTGGACGTGGCTGGCCGGCATACAGCCCCGGAGGCCAGGCTTGGCAGACCAGGCGCGGGCGGACGCTGCACACGCTGGGCATAGACCCGTGCCAACTACTGCTCGGCTGCAGGCGCGATGGCCTGAGCGATCGCAGACGCCGCAGGCCGGGGCAAGAGCCAGGCCGGGGCAAGAGCCAGACCGGCGCTCGCCGGCGGTCTGTGGGAAGTGCTTGCCGGGCAGTGAACCCACGGAAGTGTGGATGGTAAGGAAAAGGTCTACGGTTCGACTCCGTAAGAGGACTCCGCAGGTCAGGCGGGCTTTTCGCAGACCAATCCGAAGCCTTCGTGTGGCTCGGATGGCGAGGCTGCCAGTCTCCGATGAGCTGCCGGATCATGACTCCGGTCTCCATGACACCCCAGTGCTCGACTGTCATGCCGTCGCCGATTCGGCTACCTGCCGCACTCCGTCTCATGTTCCGCGAGAAGAACCGCAACTGCTGGACCGCGAGGAATGCCCCGGCTCTCGCTAGTCGTGGACCTCCGCGGCCAGGTAGTGGCCGGTTTGTGGCCGCGGGTCGG
>JAOPYP010000679.1 GCA_025964635.1 Actinomycetes bacterium
CCAGCCACCCGTCGGTGATCGCGTCGCGCAGCGCCTGGTCCGCGACTTCCGGCAGCTGGATGAGCACCGCGGAGAACCCGTCGAAGTGCGGGATGGTGAAGAAGGCGCCCGGGTTGGCGGCGAGCACGGCTTCCTTCTCGCCCAGGTCCTCGACTTTGACCGCGAGGATGGGACCGTCGGGCGGGGTCTCGCCGCCGAACCGCTTGATGTCGGCCTTGCTGAACGGCCGTTCCCACGCGAACGCCTTGCCCGACACCAGCCACGTCCGGTTCCCGTACCGCTCGTCCTCGGTGACCTCGGGCAGGTCCAGCGCGATCTGGGCTACGTCCTCGATAGTCGCCACCGTTCTACCGTACGTGCGCGCCCGTCAGCAGGGCGGGAGGCCACGGGCGGTGCCGGGAATGCCCGCATACTGTTGCGGTGGACACGAACCCCCGCCGCCGACGTGTCGGTGCCCGCCTGGTGCTGCAGGCCTACCAGCCGCTCGAGATGGTCCTGCAGGTCGCGGTGTCCGGGATGACCGGCACGCGGGTCGAGGAGGACCTGGCGATCACGTGCGGCGGCGAGCCGGTGAAGGCGGCCGAGGTGGCCATGGCCGGCGGCGGCCGCGCCCACGCTCTGAGGGTGGACCCGGGCCGGGTGGTGATCGAGTACGCCGCGACCGTCCACGGCACCGCGGCGTGGCCGCAGGTGACCGACGCCGACCGGTTCGCGTTCCTGCGGCCGAGCCGGTACGCGGAGTCGGACCGGATGATCGCGGTCGCGAACGCCGAGTTCGCCGGCATCAGCCCCGGCCCGGAACTGCTCGCCGCGGTGTCCTCATGGGTCGGCACGCGGCTGAGCTACGTGCCGGGCAGCAGCGGGCCGACCGACGGCGCGGTGGAAACGCTGCTGCGGCGGCAGGGCGTCTGCCGGGACTACGCCCATCTCGTGATCGCGCTGCTGCGGGCCATGGACATCCCGGCCCGGCAGGCGGCCGTCTACGCGCCCGGGCTGCGGCCGATGGACTTCCACGCCGTGGCCGAGGCCCTGGTCGGCGGGGCCTGGCGCGTGGTGGACGCGACTCTGCTCGCCCCCCGGCCCAGCCTGGTCCGCATCGCCACCGGCCGGGATGCGGCCGACACGGCGTTCCTGTCCACGTACGGGGGCGCGGCGGAACTGACCGGCATCGAAGTCACGGCGGTGACGGACGGCCCCCTGCCCGCGGACGATGTCACGGCGCTCGTCTCCATCGGCTAGCCGTCCAGGCCGTGGACCTGTGCCGGGGCGCCAGCACAGTGACGCCAGATCGGGGACGCCAGCGCAGGAGGCTAGCGAAGCGGGTCGAACGGCGTGAGGTCGATGTCCGGTTCCAGGCCGAGGGCGGCCCGGGCGGCGATGCCGCCGGCGTAGGGGCCCATGGTCAGCCCCTCCGCGCCCAGGCCGGTGGCGACGATCAGCCCGGCCACGCCGGCCACCGGGCCGAGCAGGGGCCGGCTGTCGGGACCGGCCGGGCGGAAGCCCACCCGGGTTTCCAGGTACGTCGCGGACGCGAGGCCCGGGGCCACGGCCAGGGCCTGCGCCAGCACCTCCGACAAGCCCGCCGCGGTCACCCGGTAGTCGAAGCCGGTGCCCGGCTCGCGGGTGGCCCCGGCGACGACGCGGGAGTCGTCGAAGGCCAGCAGGTAGTGGCCGCTGTCCGCGGGGAGGATCACCGGCCAGTGACCCGTGCCGGCCGATCCGAGTGAGAGGTGCACGATCTGGCCCCGCTGCGGCGTCACCCGGACGACCGCGCCGGCCGGTTCCACGAAGGCCGGCGTCCAGGCGCCGGCGGCCGCGACGACGGCGTCGGCTTGGATCAGGTCATCCCCGGCCCGCACGCCGGCCGCACGCCCGCCACGGCACTCGAGGACGGCGTGGCCCGCCCTGACCGTGGCCCCTTTCCGCCGCGCGGCCCTGATCAGGGCATCCCTGAACTTCCGCCCGTCCACCCGGGCCGCGCCCGGGATGTGCACCGCGGGCAGCCCCGGGCGCAACGGCGGGAACAGGCGCTGCGCCGCAGCCCCGGTGAGGACCCGGACGTCTCCCATCTCGGGGTTCTCGGCGTGCCGGGCGTCGAGCCACGCCCGGGCCTGCTCGAGCTGGTCCTCACGGCCGGTCACGACGAGCGCCCCGACCAGGCGGTAGGAGACGTCCGCCGCACCGAGTCCGGCGAGTTCCGCGACGAGAGCGGGGTAGGCCCGCGCGGCCGCGCACGCGAAGGCGTACCCGGCCGGATCATCGATCCCGGCCGTCCAGGGGCAGATGATCCCCGCCCCGGCCGCGGTCGCCTGGCCCGGCTCGCCCGCATCGATCAGGGTGACCTGCGCGCCCAGGCTGCTCGCCACGTAGGCGCAGGCGCTGCCCACGATGCCGGAGCCCACCACCACCAGCCGCATGCGGTCTCTCATCCCGGCACGCTATCCCCGCGCGGCCGCCCAATGTGCCGCGGGACGAAGCGGGCCGTACCGGCAGCCCGGCATATTCGATCTCGGCGAGTTCTTTGGGTCCGGCCCGCCGGTGAGAAATGCCGCCATGCCGGGTCTGAACCAAGGTGAAGCCCGGCTGAATCGAGACCACAGGAGGTCGAAGTGTCTGCAGCAGTGCTCTACATGTCGACGTCACTCGACGGGTACATCGCTGGTCCGGGCGACGAACCGGGCAACCCCGGCGGCGACGGCTTCGGCCGGCTGCACGATTGGTTCGTCGCTCCGGACGGGGAGTTCTTCCGGCCGTCCGGGCCGGCCGGACAATTGATGGACGAAGTGAACGCGACCGGAGCGGTACTGGCGGGCCGGCGTACCGTGGAGCAGGCCGATCACTGGAAAGGTGATCATCATGATGGCGTTCCCATCTTCGTACCCAGTCACCGGCCGCCCGGCCCGTCTGTCGCGAACTATCCGCTGGTGACGTACGTGACCGATGGGATCGCCAGCGCGATGGCACAGGCGAAGGCCGCCGCCGGGGACCGGAACGTGCTGGTGCATGGCGCGTACACGGCGCAACGGGCGCTCAATGCCGGGGTGCTGGACGAGCTGCAGATCCATCAGATCCCGGTGCTGTTCGGTCGTGGCCGTCGCCTGTTCGAGGTGTTGCCGTCACGCCTCGAGCTGGAGATCGTCCGGGTGATCGACACGCCGGAGGCCACGCACATCCGCTACCGCGTCCGTCGCTGAGCCGCCCGGCCAGCGGCCTTGCGGTTGTGGTTGGCACCCAGCTGAGTCGCGCCGCGACCGCCAGCCGGCGCGGCCCCGCCGGTCAGTAGGTGGCCCGGCCGCCGCTCAGGTCGTACACGGCGCCAGTCGAGAAGCTGCACTTGTCCGAGGCCAGCCAGGCCACGAGCTCCGCGACCTCGCCGGGCCGACCCAGCCTGCGCATCGGGATGAGGCTGGTCATGTACTCGAGCACTTCCGGCGTGTTGCTGGCGTTCATGGGCGTCTCGATGACCGCGGGCGCGATCGCGTTGACGAGGACACCGCTGGTGGCCAGTTCCTTGCCCAGCGACTTGGTCATCCCGATCACGGCGGCCTTGCTGGCCGAGTAGGCGCCGAGCCGGGGGTTGCCGTCCTTGCCGGCCATGCTGGCCAGGTTGACGATCCGGCCCCAGCCCCGGTCCCGCATGCCGGGCACGACGGCGCGGCACATGTGGAACGTGCCGGTCACGTTCACCGCGAACGTCGTGGCCCACTCTTCGTCGCTGACCTCCCAGAGCGGCTTGTTCGGGCCGACGATGCCGGCCGAGTTGACCAGGATGTCCACCGGGCCGATCCCGGCCAGCACCTCGCCGACCGCCGCGGCGTCGGTGACGTCGGCCACCACGTCGGCGTCCCCGGACAGGTCCAGGGTGACCACGGTGATCCCGTCCTGGGCGAGCCGGTCCGCGCTGGCGCGCCCGATGCCGCTGGCTCCCCCGGTGATGACAGCTGTACGGCCCATGTCTTCCCTTCCCTAGCGGGCAAGCACGATCACGTTAGGATCGCAGCGTCCGGCGCGCAGGCAACTTTCGCTGGGGCGGCTGCCCGGACCCAGAAGGGCGGGGCATGCGAGCGTTCATACTCACCGGCCCGCGCCAGTTCACCGTGGCCGAGGTGGAGCCGCCGGCGGCCGCGCCCGGCCAGGTGGTGGTGGACGTGGAGCGGGCCGGGGTGTGCGGGACCGACGTCGAGTTCTTCACCGGCCACATGGCCTACCTGCATCAGGGCCACGCGACGTACCCTATGCGGCTCGGGCACGAATGGTGCGGCGCCGTGTCCGCCGTCGGGGACGGCGTCGACCCGGCCTGGATGGGGCAGCGGGTCACCGGCGACACCATGCTCGGCTGCGGCCATTGCCACCGGTGCCGTACCGGGCGGCAGCACGTCTGCGAGGACCGGTCCGAGATCGGTGTCCGTCGTGGCTGGCCCGGCGCCCTGGCGGAGCAGCTGCCGGTGCCGGTCACGGCGCTGCGCGCGCTGCCGGACAGCGTCGGCCCGGCAGCGGGCGCGATGGTCGAGCCGGCCGGCAGCGCCCTGCGGGCCGTCCAGGCCGCCGCCCTGGAGCCGGGCGACACGGCCCTGGTCCTCGGCGCGGGCACGATCGCCCTGCTCGTCGCGCAGTTCGCGCTGGCCCACGGGGCCGTGGTTCACGTCCTGGGTCTGACCGAGCCGTCGCTGGACTTCGCGCGGACGCTCGGGGTGCACGGCGCGTGGACCGCGGCCCAGCTCCCCGCGATCCCGTTCGACGCGATCATCGACTGCTCCACGGGGGCCGGGCTGCCCGCCGCCGCCCTGGACCTGATCGAGCCCGGGAAGCGGATCGTGTTCGTGGGCCTGTCCGCCACGCCCAGCCTCATCGACACCCGCACGATGGTGCTGAAAGACGTCACCGCGGTCGGGGTCCTGAGCGCGTCGCCCGCCCTCGACGGCGTGATCGGGCACTACGCCTCCGGATCGGTGGACCCGCGCCCCCTGGTCGCGGGCACGGTCGGGCTCGCCCAGGTCGGCGACGTCCTGGCCGGCGCCCGCCCCGCGGGGGCCGGTCCCGGCCCCAAGATCCACGTGGACCCCCGTCTATGACCCAGGGACGATCCCCCGCGGTCAGGGTGCCAGCATGAAGATCGCGGTCATCGGGATGCGGCACATCGGGGGCACCGGCCAGCCATGATCGCTAACCGCGGTCACGCGGAACCGGCCCGAGCCGCCTGAGGGCCCGGCGCGCCCTCTGCAGGGCGCTCTGCGTCTCGCGGAGCCTGCGCCGGGCCTCGGTGACCCGGAGGTGGGCCTCGTCCAGCTGGGATTCGAGGGCCCGGACGTTGTCGCGCTCGTCCTGCTCGGTCTGAGCCGCCCGGTCCGCAGCCTCGCTGGCCTCGGCCACCGTCTGCTCTGCCTCGGCGATCACCCGCCGCCGGTCCTCAGCCACCCGGTACTGCTCGGCCGCCCGGGCCGCCCGGGCCGCCTCCTGGGCTTCCT
>JAOPYP010000073.1 GCA_025964635.1 Actinomycetes bacterium
GTCAGCACGCCGAGCGCCGAGCAGACCGGGATGCTGGCCAGCAGCGCGGCCCGGCCCAGGTCCGCCGCGATCATGGTGGCCCGGCGGTGGCCACGCCGGTCCACCCAGGCCCCGGCGTGCAGCGCGAACAGCAGGCTGGGCAGCCAGACGAGGGCGCTCAGGTAGCCCATCTCGGCCGGGCTCGCGTGCAGCGCGAGCACCGCGGCGAGCGGCAGCGCGATCGAGGTGATCTGGTCACCGACCAGGGAGATGCTCTGGGCACCCCAGTACCGCCGGAAAGCGGTCTCGCGCAGCAGCGGGGAGATCCGGGACGCGAGGCGTGC
Source organism: Actinomycetes bacterium (assembly GCA_025964635.1). Lineage (GTDB taxonomy): Bacteria > Actinomycetota > Actinomycetes > Streptosporangiales > Streptosporangiaceae > RYN-230. The sequence continues at coordinate 324 of JAOPYP010000073.1, forward strand.
CGGGGCGACGGCGAAGCTCACGAGCCGCTCACGCCCCCTGCGTATCCGCGTCCGGTTCGGCCGCCTCGCCCGGCCGGCGGCCGAACGGCCGCAGCAGCGGGAAGGCCAGGTGCAGGTAGGCGACCAGGCGGGCGTCGGGCGGGCGGAGTTCCGGATGAGCCTGCCGGTCGATGTACTGATCCACCATCTGCTGCGTCTGCTCGCCCAGTTCGGCCAGTTCCGAGGGGGTGACGTACAGGTACGTGTCACCGAACTGGGCCGCCCGCTGCCACTCCTCCGGCTCGGCCTGCCGGGCCTCCAGCCAGCGCATCACGTCCTCGAAGTAGCGCTCGGCGATCACCGAGCTGAGCAGGTCCGCGGCCACCGCGAGGTCCGGGTTCTCCGCCACCTCAGGCAGGTTCGTGAACATGGCGGTGGCCCGCCACGGGCGCTCCCGGCCTTTGCCCCCGCCGGCCTCCTCGACCAGCCCGTACTTGGCCAGCTGGCGCAGGTGGAAGGACATGCTGGCCGAGCTCTCCCCGAGCAGCTCCGCTGCCCGGGTCGCGGTCAGCGGGCCCTCGACCCGCAGCAGCCCGACGAGCGACAGCCGGATCGGGTGGGCCAGGGCCCGGAGCGCCCGCGGGTCCCGGAGCCGCTTGACCGAGCGATTCGCGGGGCGGCCTGCGGCCCGGTCAGCGGGGCGGCCAGCGGCCCGGTCAGCTGGCGGGCCAGCTGGCGGGCGAGCGGTGGAGGAGTCGTCACTCATAGATGCCAAGATAGCTTTGCAAAGAGTTCTTGGGAACCCTCGGGCGCGTTATCCAAAGCTTTCTTTGCATGATTGCCAGTTCAGGCGGGACACGGTGCCCTGGCACAATCTCCCCATCGCCGGACGAGGCCGGAAGGCCGATGAGCTCGAGGGGCAGGTCCATGCAACCAGTTGCGGTGGTCACCGGGGCGAGCAGCGGGATCGGGGCCGCTACCGCGATCAGGCTGGCCGGCGCCGGCTACCAGGTGATCCTGGCCGCGCGGCGGGCCGAGCGGATCGACGACCTGGCCGGCCAGATCCGCGGGAACGGCGGCCAGGCGGACACCGCGGTCCTCGACGTGACCGACCGCACCGCGGTGGACGCGTTCGCGGCCCGGCTGGACCGCTGCGACGTGCTGGTCAACAACGCGGGCGGGGCGTTCGGCAGCGAGACCGTGGCCGAGGCCGACCCGGCCGACTGGCAGGCCATGTTCGACGTCAACGTGCTCGGCACCCTGCACGTCACGCTGGCGCTGCTGCCCATGCTCATCGCCAGCGGCGACGGCACGATCGTGGTCATGTCCTCGACGGCCGGCTTCGTCGCCTACGAGGGGGGCGGCGGATACGTCGCGGCCAAGCACGCCGAGCACGCGATCGCCGGGACCCTGCGGCTCGAACTGTACGACCAGCCGGTGCGGGTCATCGAGATCGCGCCGGGCATGGTCCGCACCGACGAGTTCGCGGTCAACCGCTACCGGGGGGATGCCGGGAAGGCCGCCGCGGTCTACGCCGGCGTGGCCGAGCCGCTGACCGCCGACGACGTCGCGGACAGCGTGGCCTGGGCGGTCACCCGTCCCTCCCACGTGAACGTGGACCTGCTGGTCCTCCGCCCCCGGGCCCAGGCCGCCCAGCACAAGGTCTACCGCGAACCCAGCTGACCCCGCCCCTCCGCCCCGGCTGACGCTCGGGCCCGGCGCACCATGATCCTGGGCGATTGGTGCACTATGACGACAGCGATCGCCCAGGATCATGAAAGGGGCGCGGAGGCTCGCCGCCTACCTGCCCGCTCCAGGCCGCGGTCAGTCCGGCGCGAGGGGCCAGGTGGCCGTGGTCAGGTCGGGGAAGATCTCGTCCGCGGCCGCGAGCTCCTCCGGCGGGTGGGTGGTCGCGACCGCGACGCAGTACATCCCGGCCGCCTTCGCCGCGGCCACGCCCGCCGGGGCGTCCTCGAACACCACGCACGCGGACGGGAGCACGCCCAGCCTCCGCGCCGCGGCCCGGTACCCCTCCGGGTCGGGCTTGCCCACAGTCACGTCCTCGGCCGTCACCACCACCGAGAACAGCTCGCGCACGCCCAGCTCGGTCAGGATCTGCCCGGCGTAGCGGCGCCCCGCCGACGTGACCAGGGCCAGCGGGACCCCGGCCGCGGCAATCAGCCGGACCAGCTCCACCGCGCCGGCCAGCGGCCCCAGCGGCGGCTGGTGCGGGGCGTGGAAGTGAGCGCTGGACGCGGCCATCAGCTCGGCCAGGTCGTGCCCGGGCACCCGTTCCGCCAGCAGGTCGTGGACGTCGACGCCGCGCCGCCCGACGAACGCCCGGATCAGCGAGTCGTCGGGGACGATGCCACGCGACCGGAACACGTGCCGCCAGCTCTCATGACTGCGCGTCTCGCTGTCCACCAG
>JAOPYP010000091.1 GCA_025964635.1 Actinomycetes bacterium
GGGGCGCCAGCCCGCCGCGGGGATGAAGGCCGCGTGCCCGTCAGCCCCCCGCGGGTCCGCCCGGTGCTACGCGCTATGGGCCCCGCAGACCGCGGTCAACCGGGCGATCGCCACCGGGGCCACCGGCAGCGCCGCCACGCCCAAGGGCTGGGGAGCCAGGGATCTCGAATCGGCCTACAAGCTGCCGGCCGGCCGCAACCCGCACCAGACGGTCGCGATAACGATCGCCTACAACACCCCCCACCTGGCCCGCTACCTGGCCGTGTACCGGCGGCAGTACGGCCTGCCCGCCTGCACCCCGGCGGGCGGGTGCTTGCGCGTGGTCAACCAGAAGGGCCACGCCTCCCCGCTGCCCTCCTCAGGCCAGGGCAGCGGCTGGGATCTGGAGACCACGCTGGACGTGTCGATGATCTCCGCCGCGTGCCCGCACTGCCACATCCTGGTCGTGGAGGCGAACTCGGCGTTCCTCAGCGACCTGGGCCAGGCTGAGAACACCGCGGTCAGGCTGGGCGCCCGGGTCATCTCCAACAGTTACGGCACCCGTGAGGACGGCTACTCGTACTCACTCAGCCACTATTACGAGCATCCCCGGCACACCATCGTGGTGGCCGCGGGTGACCTGGGCTATACCGCGGCCAGCTGGCCCGCGAACCTGGGCAGCGTGACGGCCGTCGGCGGGACCCAGCTGCACCGCGCTAAGAACGCCCGCGGCTGGACCGAGACCACCTGGAACAACGGCTGGGGAGCGGGGGGCAGCGGCTGCTCCGCGTTCGTGTCCAGGCCCTCGTGGCAGCCAGCCACCGACTGCCCGATGCGCACGGTCTCCGACGTCTCCGCGGCCGCCTTCAACATCGCCGTCTACAACCAGGCCTACGGTGGCTGGGTCACCGTCGCCGGCACCAGCGCCTCAGCGCCCCTCATCGCCGGGGTCTACGGGCTGGCCGGTAACGGCGCCACCACGACCCACAAGTTCCTGTACGCCAGCGCGAGTTCGCTGTTCGACATCACCTCAGGCACCAACGACTGGTTCGCCAGCACGGGCGGAGCCGCCTGCGGCTTCGATTCCCTCTGCGTCGCCGGGCCTGGGTACGACGCGCCCACCGGGCTGGGCGCGCCCGACGGCACCGGGGCCTTCTGAGCCGGGGCAGGGCCCCGGCTTTGCCGTTACCGGGTGCAAGCACCCGTCCGGGTGCAAGCACCCGTCCGGGTGTGTCACACTGGGTGCATGACGTCCGGCCGCATCATTATCGGCAGGCGCGTCGGCACCTAGCAGGGCCCGCCTCACGGCTGGCAGCCCGCACCGCCGACGCGCAGACCTCTCGCATGCCGCGAGGGGTCTTTTGTTTTGCGGGCAGCAGGGCACCAGGACAGCCACCCAGAAGCGCGGCGCCACCGCCGCACGACAGAGACGGACGAGGTCATGGCCCAGAGCCCCGACGATGTGTTCCACGTCTACGACACCACGCTGCGCGACGGCGCCCAGCAGGAAGGGCTGAGCCTCACCGTTGCCGACAAGCTGGCTATCGCCCGCCGTCTCGACGAGTTCGGCGTCGGCTTCATCGAGGGTGGCTGGCCCGGGGCGATCCCCAAGGACACCGAGTTCTTCCAGCGTGCCCGGACCGAACTAGACCTCAGGCACGCGCAGCTCGCCGCGTTCGGCGCGACCCGCCGGCCCGGCGTGCAGGCGGCCGACGACCCACAGGTCGCCGCTCTGCGCGAGTCCGGGGCGCCGGTCGTGACTCTTGTCGCCAAGAGTCACGACCGGCATGTCCGGCTGGCCCTGCGCACGACCCTGGACGAGAACCTGGCCATGATCCGCGACACGGTCAGCCACCTGCGGGCCGAAGGGCAGCGGGTGTTCCTGGACGCGGAGCACTTCTTCGACGGGTACCGGTCCAACCCGGCCTACGCGCTCGAGGTGGTCCGCGTCGCCACGGAAGCAGGCGCGGACGTGGTCGCGCTCTGTGACACGAACGGCGGCATGCTCCCCGGTGAGCTCGGTGACGCGGTGACCGCGGTCGCCGCCGCGACCGGCGCCCGGCTCGGCATCCACTGCCACGACGACACCGCCTGCGCCGTGGCCAACAGCCTCGTTGCGGTTGACGCGGGCGTAACCCACGTGCAGGGCTGTGCCAACGGGTACGGGGAGCGGGCCGGCAACGCCAACCTGTTTAGCGTGGTCGCCGGGCTCCAGCTGAAGAAGGGCCAGGTCGTGCTGCCGGAAGGCTGCCTGGCCGAGATGAGCCGGGTGGCCCACGCGATCAGCGAGGTCACCAACGTCGCCCCCAGCACCCACCAGCCGTACGTCGGCTTCTCCGCCTTCGCGCACAAGGCCGGCCTGCACGCGTCGGCGGTCAAGGTGGACCCCATGCTCTACCAGCACATCGACCCGGAGCTGGTCGGCAACGACATGCGGATGCTGGTCTCGGACATGGCGGGCCGCGCCTCGGTCGAGATCAAGGGCAAGCAGCTCGGCTACGACCTGTCCGGGGACAAGGACACTGTCGGCCGGGTGGTCAACCGGGTCAAGCAACTGGAGGCCCGCGGGTACACCTTCGAGGCCGCCGACGCGTCCTTCGAGCTCCTGCTGCGCGACGAGCTGGCGGGCGAGCGGCAGCGTCACTTCCAGGTGGAGTCGTGGCGGGTCATCGTGGAGCAGCGGGCCGGCGGGGAAGTGGTCAGCGAGGCCACCGTCAAACTGCACGCCAAGGGCGAGCGGATCGTCGCCACCGGGGAGGGCAACGGCCCCGTCAACTCGCTGGACAAGGCCCTGCGGCTGGCGCTCGAGGGGCTCTACCCGGAGCTGGCCATGCTGGAGCTGGCGGACTACAAGGTGCGCATCCTGGAAGGCTCGCACGGGACCGGCGCGGTCACCCGGGTGCTCATCGAGTCCAGCGACGGCACCGGGGCGGCCGACGGGACCTGGAGCACGGTCGGCGTGGACGAGAACATCATCGCCGCGTCCTGGCACGCCCTGGAGGAAGCGGTGACCTACGCGCTGCTCCGGGCGGGCCACCAGCCCCCGCGCGGCGGCGAGTGAGCTCCCGGGTGACCGCCTGTAACGGACGGGTCACCGCGGCCGGCTGATCATCGCATGATGAGACCACGCTCTTGCACGCTGTCACGAAACGGGCCTCTGCCGTTATAGTTCGCATATCCGAACCTTTTCTATAACGACGTCACCGGGCTCAGGTGACGCCCCGGGCGGGGAATCCGGGCCGCTGCGCAGCATGAGGGCGGCGGTCCTGGTCTACTTCGTTCTCCTCGGCCTCACCGAGGGCATGTGGGTCGCCCGGATTCCGGGCGTCAAGGCGGGGCTGCACCTGACCGACGGGCTGCTGGGGGCCTCGCTGCTGGTCGGGCCGGCCGGCCTGGTCGCGGCGATGCCGCTGGCGGGCCGCCTGGCGGACCAGTTCGGCAGCGCCCGGGTGAGCCGGCCGGCGGCGGTCGCGGTCGCCATCCTGCCGCTGTTCCTCTGGACGGCCGGCACGCTGCCCTCGGTCCTGCTGGCAGTGCTGGCCTTCGGCGTGGCCGGAGGCACGCTGGCCGTGGGCCTGAACGCGCAGGGCGTCCAGGTGGAGCAGGCCTACGGGCGGCCGCTGATGGCCTCGTTCCACGCCTGCTACAGCGTGGGCGGGCTGGGCGGGGCCCTCTTAGGCGGGCTGCTCGCCTGGCGTCAGGCGGCTCCGGCCGGGCACCCGCAGACAGCGGCCCTGGCGGTCCTCGTCCTGGCCGGGATGGCCGTCGCGGTCATCGCCGGGCGCTGGCTGCCCCCGGACCCAGTCCAGCGCGGCAGCCGACCGCCGCCCGGGCCCGGGTTTGGCCGGTGGGCGGGCGTGG
>JAOPYP010000129.1 GCA_025964635.1 Actinomycetes bacterium
CTGGCCCAGCAGTTCAATATTTCGTCCATCCCCACGCTGATGGTGATCAGGGACAACATCGTCCTCTACGCGCAGCCGGGCGCCCTGCCCGAGCAGGCGCTGGAGGAGCTGATCACGAAGGCCCGCGAGCTCGACATGGACGAGGTACGGGCGAGCGTGGCCAAGGACCAGCCCGACCATGATCAGGACCACGGGCACCAGCACGACCACGAGCATGAGCCCGAGGTCACCGAGAACCAGAGCTAATCCAGCCAGAACGAGCCCGTCGTCCCCCGGTGGCGGCGGGCTCGTCGCATGCCATCCAGTTTCCGCATCCCGCGCGATAGCCAGCACGAGCACAGCTACGGGCGAGAACGGTCATCCCGTTCCGAGGTCCACGGCGGGCCAGTCGAGCATCCGGGCGCCGATGACGGCCACCCGCAGCGATAGTCCCTGCGCCGGGTCGGCCGGGTCCCGGCCGGTGAGCGCCTTGACCCGGGCCAGCCGGTAGGTCACTGCCCGGACGGAGAGGTGCAGGCGGCGGGCAGCCTCGGCCGCCACACCGCCGGACGCGTAGTACTCCTGCAGCGTGGCCAGCAACGGCCCCGCCCCGCCCCGCGCCTGCTCCAGCGGCGTGAGCAAGGCGGCGACCAGGTCGGTGATGGCCGTCCGGTCGCGCAGGATGACCTGGTAGATGAGCAGGTCCGAGGCGTCCACCACGGGGTCGGGCATGCCGAGGCGCGCGGCTACGTCGAGCGCGTCACCTGCTTCGTCATAGGACCGCCGCACGCCGCCTGGGCCCGGGTAGGGCCGCCCGAACGCGACCCGCCACGGCCGTGGCTCGTCCGGGAGCAGGTCCGGGTGGCCACGGGCCAGGGCCCGGGCCAGCGCCACGGCGACCCGGCTGGCCTCGCCGCCGTCGGTCACGCCGGTCACCGCGACGAGCCGGCCGCCGCGGGTGATCGTCAGCGACGGCGACGGGGCGGCCGCCTCGGCGACCAGCCGGTCGATTTCCTGCCCCAGCGGCCGGGTGGCGCGAACCCCGGTCGCGTACTCGGCCAGCACCACCAGATGCGGCCCGGCCAGCCGCAGCCCGAGCCGCTCACCGCGCACCAGCAGGTCGGCGGCGTCGCGGCCGGAGAGCAGGTCGTCGACGAACTCCAGGCGCTCGGCCTCCTCGCGGCGGGCGATCGACAGGTGGGCGCGCTCGAAGCCCTCGGCCGCCGCGGCTACCGCGTCGTCGGCGGCCCGCAGCATGCCGAGCCCGGCGGCCCGCAGATCGGCCAGGCCGGACAGAACGCGCCACAACCGCCAGGTCGCCGACAGGTAGAGGTCGACCAGGCCGCGCAGGGCCACACCACTCTCCGCGGCCTGCTCCCCCGCCCGGCCGTACCGGGCGAGTTCCATGGAGGCCAGGCGACGGCCGCTCCGGGCGGCGTCCGCGGTCGCGGGCAGGTAGTCGGCGAGCAGGTCCGGCGACACCCCGCCCGCCTCCCGGCTCGCCGCGCGGGCGATCGCGTCCAGGTCAACCGCTCCGCTGCCCCCCGCCGCCCCACTGTCCCCCGCGCCTCCGCGGGCCCCTGCGACCACACCGGCCCCCGCCGCCCCGCCGGCGTCACCCGCGGCACCGTCGCGGCTGGCCGTTTCGCGCTGGCTCATCCGGTCGGCTCCTCAACCCTCTTAAGTTGCCGGAAGCCAGCAACTTCGTAGGCGTGATCTTAGCCGGTAACGTCCGATGACGGCTCATCTCCGGCAATGCATAGTAGTCGCAAGGTCGCTGGTGACCCTGACGCCAGCGCCATGAGGAGACGGCAGTGACCATGATCCACCCGCCCTCAGCCGGGCCTGCGGGTCCGGCCGCCCGGCCGCCGGGGGATCCCGGGCAGCCGGGAGGTCCCGGCTACTCCCGGGATCCCGGCCGCGGCGGGGGCTCCCGCATCGCCGGGATACCCATCACGCTCACCCCGGGGGCCTACCTGCTCGGTGTGCTGGCCGCCGGGTTCGGCGCGCTCACCCTGCCCGCCCTCGACCCGGGCCGGTCCGTGGCCGGCTACCTGGCCGCCGCCGCGGGTCTGGTCATCGTCCTGCTGGCCAGTATGGTCGCGCACGAGCTGGCGCACTCGATCATGGCGCGCCGCTACGGCCTCGGCGTGCCGGTCACGATCGGCCTGTTCGGAGGCGTGCGGCACGGCCGGGCCCAGCGGCCCGGATCGCCCGGGGAGCCGGAACTGCCCGGCCCCGGCGCCCAGTTGCGGGTCGCCGCGGCCGGCCCGCTGGCCAGCCTGCTGCTCGGTGTGGTCAGCGCGGCCGCGGCCGTCGCCCTGTCCGCGCTCGGCGCCGGCCTCCTGGTCGTCACCGTGGCCGTGGCCGGAGCCTGGATCAACGGACTGCTCGCCGTGGCCAACCTGGTTCCGGGGGCGGGTCTGGATGGAGGGCGGATTGTCCGAGCGCTCGCGTGGGCGCGCTCGGGCGACTCCACCCGCGCGGGTCTCATCGCGGCCCGCTTCGGCCAGGTCAGCGGGGCGATCCTGACCGCCGCCGGAGTGACCGCGGTGGCGCTGGGTCACCTCGCCGGCCTGTGGTTCGGGCTGATGGGCCTGGTGATGGTCGCGGCGTCCCGCGCCGAGGCCAGCCAGGTGCGGACCTCGGCCGCACTGGCCGGGGTGCGCGTCCGCGACATCCTCCCGCTGGACGGCGGGCTGGCCCCCAGCGCCCGCGGCTGGCAGACGGTCCAGGCCTTCCTGGATCAGCAGAGCCCGGACGAGGACGGCCGGAACCAGCTGGCCCACCTCGGCACGACCGCCTACCCGGTGCGGGACTTCGACGGCCAGCTGTCCGGCCTGGTCACGCTGACCCAGCTGCTGGCCGTGCCGGCGAGTCACCGGGCCGACACCCGCCTGGCGCAGGTTGCCACCCCGGCCGGCTCCCTGACCTTCACCACGCTGGACGAGCCGCTGACCGACCTGCGCACGAGGCTGAGCGTGCGCCCGGCCAGCCCGGCCGCGCTGCACACCACTGGCCACGCACTGGTGCTGGGTCCGAGCGGCGAGCTGGCCGGACTGCTCACGCCGGCCGACTTCGCCCGGGCGGCCCAGTTCGGCGCCCTGCGGGCGTCCACCGCCGGAGCCGGGCCAGGTCCACGCTGACGATGACAGGAGCCGCCCCGTGATCCACGACGCCTTCCATGTGCCGGTCTGGCTATGGGGTGTCGCGCTCGCGGTGGTCCTCGCGGTCGTCGCGGCGGACCTGTTCCTCGCCTCGCGCAGCCGTGGCCGTGAGCCCGGGCTGCGCGAGGCGGCGTTGTGCACGGCGGCGGTCGTCGCGCTCGGTGCGCTGTTCGGCCTGGCCCTCGCCGCGGTGGCCGGGTCGAAGGCCTCGGGCCAGTTCTACGCGGGATGGCTGACCGAGTACAGCCTCTCGCTGGACAACCTGTTCGTGTTCGTCCTATTGATCGGCCGGTCCGGGGTGGACAGCCGGCTGCGCAGCCGGGTCCTGCTGGCCGGGATCGGCCTCGCCCTGCTGCTGCGGGCCGTGTTCATCGCGGCGGGTGCGGCCGCACTGAACCGCTTCGACTGGGTGCTGTACATCTTCGGCGCGGTCCTGCTGATCACCGCGGTGCGGCTGGCCACGGGCCGTGGCGGCCCCGCGAACCCGGCGGCCCCCGGCCCCCGGGTGCGGGCGCCGAAGTTCCTGCGCCTCGGGCTGACCGGCCGCCTCATGCGGCACCGCAACGGCCCCATGCTGGCCCTGATCGCCGCGATCGCCGGTGCCGACGTGGTGTTCGCGATGGACTCGATCCCGGCGGTGTTCGGCCTGACCCGCGATCCCTACCTGGTGCTGGCCGCGAACGTGTTCGCGCTGCTCGGCCTGCGCCACCTGTACTTCCTGATCGGCGGGCTGCTGGACCGGCTGGTGCACCTGAGCGCGGGACTGTCGGCGATCCTCGCGTTCATCGGGGTGAAGCTGATCGCCGAGGCCCTCGCCGATTCCGGGGTGCACCACATCGGCCCCGTGCCGGTGCCGCACATCAGCACCGGGGTGTCTCTGGGCGTCATCGGCGGCGTGCTGATCGTGGTCACGGTGACCAGCCTGATGGCCACCCGCCACCGCGCGGACGCCCGGGAGGTCAGGCCCTCCCGGTCAGCTCACCCAGCTGAGCGCCCACCTCGTCCGGGGCGACCTTCCGAGTCTCACCGGTAGCCCGCTCGGTCAGCTCGACCGTGCCCTCGGCCAGCCCGCGCTTGCCTACGGTGATCCGGTACGGGATGCCGGTCAGCTCCGCGTCGCGGAACTTCACCCCGGCCCGCTCGGCCCGGTCGTCGATGATGACCTCGAACCCGGCCGCGGCCAGCTGCTCGTAGAGTTCGGCGCCCGCCTTGGCCACCTCGGGGTCCTCGGACTGGGCGACGGTCACCACGACCGTGAACGGGGCCACGGCCAGCGGCCAGACGATGCCGCGCTCGTCGTGGTGGCCTTCGACGATGGCGGCCATCGCCCGCTCCACCCCGATCCCGTAGCTCCCCATGATCAGCGGGACGGCTTTGCCGTCCGGGCCGAGCACGGTCGCGCCGAAGACCTTGGAGTAACGGTCCCCGAGCTTGAAGATGTGCCCGACCTCGATGGCCTCGATGAGCTCCAGCGGTTCCCCGCACTGCGGGCAGGCCTCGCCCGCGGTGACCTCACGCAGGTCGGCCCACTGCCCCACGGCGATGTCCCGGGCCACGTCCACGCCGCGCAGGTGCATGTCGTCCACGTTGGCCCCGGTGACCATGTCGCGCCGCCCGTCCAGCGCGCGGTCCGCGAGGATGGGCAGCCCGCCGACCCCGACCGCGCCCAGGCTCCCCGGCAGCGCGCCGAGCGCCTCCCTGATCTCGTCCGGCTGGGCCGGGCGGACCGCGGCCGCGCCGGTGGCGTCGATCAGCTTCTGCTCGTTCAGCGCGTGGTCGCCGCGCATCAGCACCAGGGTCAGCTGGTCATCCAGCACGTAGATGAGCGTCTTGATCTGCCGCGTCGCGGCCGCGTCGTACCCGGTGGCCAGGTCCTCGATGGTCCGCACGCCGGGCGTGCCGAACCGCTCCGGGGCGTCGGGTCCGGGGCTGTCGGCCAGGTCGGCCAGCCGTGACGTGGCCTTCTCTATGTTGGCCGCGTACTTGCAGGCCGGGCAGTACACGACGAGATCCTCACCGGACGACGAGGGGCACATGAACTCGGTGGAGTCGCTGCCGCCCATGGTTCCGCTGGAGGCTTCGACGGGGATGGCCGGGATCCCGAGCCGCTCGAAGATGCGCACGTAGGCGCCGTAGTGCCGGTCGAAGGCGGCATCGAGCCCGACCCGGTCCAGGTCGAAGGTGTAGGAGTCCTTCATGGTGAACTCGCGGGTGCGGATCAGCCCGGCCCGGGGCCGGGGCTCGTCCCGGAACTTGGTCTGGAACTGGTACCAGGCCTGCGGCAGCTGCTTGTGCGAGTTCAGCTCGGCGGCCAGGACCGCGAAGATCTCCTCGTGGGTCATGGCCAGCGCCAGCCGGGCGCCCTTCCGGTCGGTGAGCCGGAACATCTCCTCGCCCATGATTTCCCAGCGCCCGCTGCGCTCCCAGATCTCGGCCGGGTGCATGTCGGGCAGCAGGACCTCCTGCGCGCCGATCCCGTTCATCTCCTGCCGGATGATCTCGATGACCTTGGCCCGGACCCGCACGGCCAGCGGCAGCAGCGAGTAGTGCCCGGCCATCAGCTGGCGGATGTACCCACCGCGCAGCAGCAGCCGGTGGCTCGGCGCGCCCGCGTCCGCCGGGTCCTCCCGCAGGGTGGGGACGAACATCTGTGACCAGTGCATGCGCGGGACTCTCCGTGGGGAACGACAGTGTCTTATTCAAATCGCGTTATTCAAATCGCCCGCCACGGCTGCTGTCATCGTGACCTGCACCGGCCGCTCGCGCAGGTCCGGCGGGCCTGGGCTCACCAGCCGGTTTCTGAATAACGCTCAGTGGTTGAGAAGCTTAGTGGGAGTCCGCCCGTGGCGCGGCGCGCAGCCCCGGCTCCAGCGGCGGGGCACCGACCGCGCAGTTCGTCAGGCACTCCGGTTCGGCCACCTCCTCCCCGGACGGCGACCGGAGCACGCTGTTGTCGACCAGGATCGCCGATCCCACCGCGGCCAGCACCATCAGCCCGGAGCAGATGAGCATGGCCTCGTGGAACCCGTGGTTCAGCAACGGCGCCGAGTGCAGCGCGCCGCCGCTGAGCCCGACGGCGGCTGGCAGGCCCGCCACGGCCAGCAGCCCGGCCGCCCGGGCCGTGGCGTTGTTCACCCCGCTGGCCACCCCCGCGTGCCGCTCATCCGCGCTGGCCAGGACCGTGGCGGTGAGCGGGGCCACCGTCATGGACAGGCCCACGCCGAACAGCAGGACGGCGGGCAGCACGTCGGCCACATACGAGGGGTGCGGCCCGATCCGGGTGAGCAACGCCAGCCCGGCCGCCGCGGTCAGCAGCCCTCCGGTCATCAGCCAGCGCGGCCCGAACCGCTGCGCCAGCGCGCCAGCCCGCGATGACAGCAGCAGCAGGGCCGCGGTCGAGGGCAGCAGCGAAATCCCGGCCTGCAGGGGCGTGAAGTGCGCGACCACCTGAAGACTCAGCACGAGCAGGAAGAACACCGCGCCCATCGCCCCGTACACGATGAACGTGATCAGGTTGATGGCGGTGAACTGCCGGGACGAGAAGATCCCCAGCGGCAGCATCGGCGGGACGTGCTCGGGGTGGCGGCCACGCCGCCGTTCGAGCAGGACGAACGCGACTCCGGCGATGACTCCCGCCACGGCCGGCACTACGGAGGCGAGCAGGGAGGACGAGGGCGCCTCGATCAGCCCGTCGGTGATGCCGGCCAGCGCCAGCGCGGCGAGCACCGCGCCGGCGATGTCGAACCGGCCCTGGGCGGTGGGGTCCCGGGTCTCCGGGACGTGCCGCATGGTCACGAGGAGCACGGCCGCGGCGAGCGGCAGGTTGAGCAGGAAGATCCAGCGCCACCCGATCGAGCCCACGATCCAGCCACCCACGAACGGGCCGATCGCGCCGGCCACGCCCCCCAGCCCGGACCAGGCCCCGATGGCCCGCGGCCGGTCATCGGCCGCGAACGCCGCCTGGATGATGGCCAGCGAGCCGGGCGTGAGCAGCGCCCCGCCGATGCCCTGCAAGCCCCGGGCGGCGATCAGCACCCCGATGTTAGGGGCCAGGCCGCACAGGGCCGACGAGAGCGCGAACCACATCACGCCGATGAGGAACACACGCCGGCGGCCGAACCGGTCGCCCAGAGCGCCGCCCAGCAGGATGAGCCCGGCCAGGGTGAGCGTGTAGGAGGTCACCACCCACTGCAGGCCGGCCAGGGAGGTGTGCAGTTCCAGGCCGATGGTCGGCAGGGCCACGTTGACCACCGTCGAGTCGAGCATCGCCATGCTCGACCCGAGGACGGTGGCAGCGATGATCCACCGTCCGCGGGGCTGCCCGACCCTGATCTGCCCGGGCGCTTTGGCGGTCACTGAAGCCATTACGTGATGTTCTCACTCAGAAGGATCGGGTGTCACCCGACGCGACGGCTCAGAAAGGCACAGTTCAGCGGGCTCGGAGCCGCGCGGCGCGGGGTCAGGCGGAGACCCCGCACAGGTCGAGCAGCTTGCGGACGGTGGCGATGTTACGGGCCGTGCCCGCGCCGCGCACCGACATCGGCCGGCCCGCCCGGGTCAGCAGCGTGGCCAGCTCGCTGCGGCCGAAGCCGTCCGGGGTGTGCAGGAACAGGGCCTGGCCGACGTACTGGGCCGTGTCCCGGCTGCCCTTCTGCGCCGCCTGGTCCTGGGCTTCGGCCACGCTGGCTTTCATCTCCGCCGCCGGCGCGGCGGGCAGGAACACCACGTGCACGGCCCTGAGGTTCGGCTCATCCGGATACGGGTTATCCCGCGCGATCTGGGCCAGGTCCGCGCGGGACAGGACCAGGACCCGCGACCGCACGCCCGTTCGCTCCTCAACGGCTTTCTCGATAGCCGTGCCCAGCGCCACGGTGTCGGTCTCCGCGGTGCTGAAAACCACGTTGCCGCTCTGGATGTAGGTGGCCACGTCGGTGTGCCCGAGCGAGGTCATGATCTCGCGCAGGTCCGCCATCGCGACCTTGTTGTGCCCGCCGAGGTTGATCCCGCGCAGCAGCGCGACGTGAGTAACCACCCGGCCACCATAACCAGCCGGGCACCTGCCCAAACAGCGCAGTACCGGAGCGGACCTAGAATGCTCGGCGTGGCTGAACCCGATACGGCGCAGGACGCCCGGCTGCCCGAGCGGCACGCGGGCCGGGTGATCCTGCTCGACCCCGGTGACCGGGTGCTGCTGATGCGGTACGACGACTCGCTGCCCAACGGCCGTCACTGGACCACGCCCGGCGGCGGGCTCAACCCGGGCGAGGACTACCCGGCCGCCGCCGTCCGCGAGCTGGCCGAGGAGACCGGCTGGACCGACATCACGCTGGGCCGTGAGGTACTCCAGCGCAGCCTGACCATGGAGTATGGCGGCCGCCTCGTGCACCAGCACGAGCGTCAGTACCTGGCCCGGACCGACCATCCGGGCCGCCCGCTGGGCGATGTGGCGCAGATGCACGCCGCCGACGGGATCGCCGCCTGGCGCTGGTGGACCCTGGCCGAGCTGGACTCGACGTCCGAGGTCATCTGGCCCGCGGAGCTTGCGGACGTGATCCGGAAGGTCTTGGGTGAGGAGCAGGCCCCCGGCTGAGTTGTCAGCGGGGCGCAAGCCACGGGAGGGGCGGGCCGATGGAGCCCATGCCGGAGGACTGGAACCGGGCCGTCGCGGTGGTCGCCCACCCGGACGACCTGGAGTACGGGGCGGCCGCCGCGGTGGCCCGGTGGACCAGCCAGGGCAAGCACGTCGCGTACCTGCTCGCTACCCGGGGCGAGGCCGGCATCCAGGGAATGGCCCCGGACGCGGTCGGGCCGCTGCGCGAGGAGGAGGAACGCCGCAGCGCCGCCGTGGTCGGCGTGCAGGAGGTGCGTTTCCTGGATCATCAGGACGGGCTGGTGGAGTATGGCCTGCCGCTGCGCCACGACCTGGCCGCCGTGCTGCGCGTTGAGCGTCCCGACATCGTCATCACCATGAACTTCGACCTGACCTGGGGCGAGAGCGGGATGGTCAACCACGCGGACCACCGCGCGGTGGGGCTGGCTGTGCTGGACGGCGTCCGGGACGCCGCCAACCCCTGGGTGTTCACCGACGCCGGGGACGCCTGGGGCGGCGCCACCGAGGTCTACGTGGCCGGCGTCGCGGATCCCACCCACTATGTGGATGTCACCGACACGATCGGCGCGGGGGTCGACTCGCTGCGCGAGCACAAGGCCTACATCGACGGCCTGGGCCGCGATTTCGACCCGGACGAGTTCCTCCGGAACATGGCCGGCTACACCGGCATGGCGGCCGGCTGCGAGTACGCCGTGGGGTTGCGCCGGTATACCACGGGCTGAGGGTTTCGTCCGTCCTGCGTCTGGTAGCCGGGGTATGGTGCGCAGCCGGACCCGGGAGACAGCATGCGTTACGCGGTACAGGAGAAGCTCTTCTCGATCGGTGACGACTTCTGGATCACCGATGAGCACGGCGACAAGGCTTTCCTGGTGGACGGCAAGGTACTGCGGCTGCGGCCGACCCTGGAGATCAGGGACGCCGAGAGGCGCGTGCTGCTGACGGTGCGCAAGAAGCTCATCGCCGTGCACGAGACCATGGAGATCGAGCAGGGCGGTGAGCTGGTGGCCACCGTGCGCAAGGCGCTGATCTCGCCGCTGCATCACCGCTCGGCCGTGGACCTGGCCGACGGCAGCCGGCTCGAGGTGGCCGGCAACATCCTGGATAAGGAGTTCGAGATCACGGCGGGCGGCCAGGTCCTGGCCCGGATCTCGCGGGCCTGGTTCCGGATCCGGGACACGTACGGCGTGGATGTGGCCCCGGGCCAGGACGACGTCCTGGTCCTGGCCATCGCCGTCGCGCTGGACCGGATCCACCACAACGCGGAAGAGCGCGACCGGCAGTAACCCTGGGCTGGTCACCCGGGCGGGTCACGACCGGCTGCACGGGCTCGTTCCGCGTACATGCCTTGACAGTTATATGCCTGCTGAGGCATTCTATCGGGCATGAGCACGGTGTTCGGGGTGCTGGCCGAGCCGCGGCGGCGCCGGATCCTCGACCTGGTCCGGGACGGCGAGCGGTCGGTGGGGGAACTCGTCGACGCCCTGTCGATGAGCCAGCCCGCGGTGTCCAAGCACCTGCGGGTGCTGCGTGAGGCCGGGCTGGTCGAAGCCCGGGTGGACGAGCAGCGGCGGCTGTACCGGCTGCGGCCGGAGCCGCTGCGCGAACTCGACGCCTGGCTGGCCCCGTACCGCTGGGCCTGGGACGCCAGCCTCGATCGCCTGGAGACCCACCTCGGCGGGATGGCCCGCCACGAACCCGAGACTAGTCAGGAGGACAACTGATGAAGGGCACCCTGGAGCAGGCCGGCCCGCGCTGGCGGCTGCGTTTCACACGGGAGCTGGATCACCCGGTACCGCGGGTCTGGGAAGCGGTCACCGAGCCCGGGCACCTGGAGGCCTGGTTCCCGCAGCGGATCACCGGCGACTGGGTGGTGGGCACCCCGCTCACCTTCTCCGACCCGCAGGGCCGCGGCCCCGAATTCGACGGCGAGGTGCTCGCCTGCGAGCCGCCGTCGCTGCTGGAGTTCAGCTGGGGCCCGGACGTGATCCGGCTGGAGATCGCCGCCCGCGGTGAGGGCAGCACCCTCACCTTGCTGGATACGTTCGACGAGCTCGGCAAGGCGGCCCGGGACGCGGCGGGCTGGCACGTGTGCCTGGAAGCACTGGCCCGTCATCTGGACGGGACCGGCTCGCCGCCGGCGAACCTGTGGCGCGAGATCCATCCGGGCTACGTGAGCTCGTTCGGGCCGGAAGCCTCGGCGACCGGGGTGCCCGCGGGGTATGAGCCTGGGTGACCAGCGGGCGGCGTCTAGAGTGGCTGACCGTGGCAGGACGTGGCACCCCGGCGACCGCGCTGCTGGCTAAGCAGCGCATCGCGCACACTGTGCACGCCTACGACCACGACCCGCGCCGGGCCGGCTACGGCCAGGAGGCCAGCGACGCCCTTGGCGTCGAGCCGGAGCGGGTGTTCAAGACCCTGGTCGCGCAGGTGGACGGCGCACTGACGGTCGGCGTGGTCCCGGTGGGCAGCCGGCTCGATCTCAAGGCGCTGGCCGGGGCGGCGGGCGGGCGGAAAGCGGCCATGGCCGACCCCGCCGAGGCGGAGCGGGCCACCGGCTACGTGGTCGGCGGAATCTCCCCGCTCGGGCAGCGCAAGCGGCTGCCCGTGGTGATCGACGCCTCGGCGCTGGGGTTCGGCACCATCTTCTGCAGCGGGGGCCGCCGCGGGCTCGAAATCGAGATCGCTCCCGGGGACCTGGTCCAGGCGGTGCAGGCCACCGTGGCCGGCATCGCCCAGCCCCCGGCGTAAGCACGGCCGGCATCACCCCGCCCTCCGGCCCGGCGCGTGATCGGTGACAGTTGGGAATCGACCGACCACGCGCCGACGCGGACGGCTCAGCGTGGAAGCGAGCAGGACCTGCTGGAAGCAGGCTGACCTGGGGATGCGATCTCAGCGATCTCAGCAGTTCTCATCAAGTAATTCCGCGGGCAGTGTCGGATTGGGGTAGCGGTGTTCGTAGCAGGGGTGAGCGGCGCCCACACCGATCAACCGCACTCGAGGAGAACGACATGACCGCTACCTACACCTTCGACGTCTTTTCCAGCCTCGATGGCTACGGCGCCCACAGCGGCAACTGGGGCGGCTACTGGGGCAAGCAAGGCCCCGAACTGCTCGACCACCGTCTCGCCTTGTACGACCAGGAGCAGCGGATGGTCTTCGGGGCCAACACGTATCGGGCGCACGCGCAGATGCTGGCCTCGAGCACCGAGGAGTCCGAGGCCCGTGACCCATGGGTCACCCGGATGAGGAACCTGCCGGCAACGGTGGTGTCGACCACACTGGAAGAACCCCTTGACTGGCCGGACGCGACCGTCGTGAGCGGCGACGCCGTCGACATCGTCTCCCGGCTCAAGGAGGAGTCCGAGGTGCCGTTGCGCTCGCACGGCAGCCTGTCGCTGAACCGGGCGCTGATGGCCGCCGGCCTGGTCGACCGCGTCCAGGTGACACTCTTCCCCGTCATCACCGGTCAGACCGGGCTGGACCCGCTCTTCCAGGGTGCGCCCGACTTCGACCTCGAGCTGATCGAGAACCGGACGCTCGATGGCAACACCCAAGAGCTCATCTACCGGCCCACCCTCCATTGACCTGTACGGATTCGAAGAAGATCCGTCATGCCTCCATGCTTGTGCCGGGGAGCCGGCAACGCGGCGTGTTGACGTGGGACGAGTAGCGAGTCCTGGCGGCGCCTAGGTCCGAGCGTGCGCACTCATCCGCTCTGTAACCCACCAGTCGTTCAACCTCCATCGCGAAATGAACCCTCGTCGGCCACCATGAGTACGTGGACTACATCGGCCGCGCGCCGGCTCCGCCGCTCGACCGGTTCATCGACGACATCTACTGCCTGACGGGGGTCCCCCGCCACCGGCGGCTGAACGTTCCCCCGATGCCTTCGGCACACCTTCTCATCAATCTGGCCGGGCCCATCCGCCTGTACGATTCTGACCCCGCAGTGCCGCCCGCAGTGTTCACGGATGGCTGGTTTATGGGTGTGTGGACCAGGCGCTTCCTCATCGAGTACCAAACCCCCGTGCGGGTTGTCGGGGTGCATTTCAAGCCGTGGGGGATCTCGCCGTTCGTCGACATGCCGTCGTCGGAGCTGCGGAACCGATGGCTGCCAGTCGACGCGGTTTGGGAACGGTCGTTGGACCGGATGCACGATCGGATCGCCAGTGCCACGTCGACCGGCGAGATCCTGCAGATTCTCGAGGATGAGTTGCGATCTCGGCTTGTCCCGGCACCGTCGCGCGGCCTCGAGTTGGTCGACCATATGGCCGGGCGCCTGGAGGCATCCTGGGGTGCGGTCTCGGTCGGGGCGCTGAGTGACAGCGCCGGGGTCAGCGGTAACCATCTGGCCACTCAGTTCAAGTACCACCTCGGAGTCACCCCGAAGCGAGTGGCGCGGATCTACCGCTTCGCGCGACTGATCCTCTCCGTCGACGCCCTGCATCCGGTCGACTGGTCGCAGCTCGCCGAGGCCGCGGGCTACTTCGACCAAGCCCACTTCAGCAAGGAGTTCAAGGACTTCACCGGCCACACCCCGACTGCGTACCTGACACTTCGGCGCCGGTTCCCCGCCGAGAAGGGGTTCCCGCCGGATAACGGCCCGATGCCAGCCGATTGATTTTCTACAAGACCCGGGGGCGCTGGGGGCGACAAGATCGGGGGCGAATGCGCAGAGAGGCGGAAGGAGAACCTGTGGGCTTGGTGATCATGCACAACGTGATGTCGGTCGATGGCTTCATCGCCGACGAGAACGACGACGTCGGGCCACTCCACGAGTGGTATTTCAGCGGGGACACCCTGATCAGCGAAGGCAGGGACCAGAAGTACGACCATTCCGAGGCGGGAGTTGGCTTCAAGGTCTCAAGCACCTCGGCGGAATACGTCCGGCCCATGTGGGAGGCGATCGGCGCCATCGTGATGGGCCGCCACCTATTCGACTTGGTGAACGGCTGGGAGGGTCAGCCGCCCGCAGGCGACCACGTGGTCGTGGTGTCCCACCGGCCCAAGCCCGAGGGCTGGCACCCTGAGGCGTCCTACCATTTCGTCGATGACGTGACCGTTGCCATCGCCAAGGCCCAGGACCTGGCAGGCGACCGAACCGTCAGCGTGAACGCCGGGGACGTCGGCAGCCAGATCCTGGCGGCCGGACTCGTGGACGAGGTGGCGATGGACGTGGTGCCGGTGGTTTTCGGGTTGGGCAAACGCTACTTCGGCAACATCGAAGGCCAGCACCTGCTCGAGGATCCCCACGTGGTCATACAGGGCGACCGGGTGCTACACCTGCGGTACAAGGTGCGTCGCTAGACCCCGATCGGGCGCCAGATCGTCTCAGCTCCAGGAGTCGGTCATCCTCAATTCATCACGATCATCCAGTCACGATGGACAACTCGAACCATGACGAACCACGATCTCGTCGCACATGCGCAGGCCCTCCTCGACGAGAACAGCTACCTGACACTGGCCACAGCGGATCCGGAGGGCCGCCCGTGGACCTCCCCGGTCTACTTCGCCGCCGCGGAGCGATGGGAGTTCTACTGGGTCTCCGCGGCCGATGCACAGCACTCGCTCAATCTCACCGGGCGCCCGCAGGTGAGCCTCGTCGTCTTCGACTCCACGGTCGAGCCGTACCACGGCCGTGCCGTGTATGCGGTCGGCGACGCCCGCGAGCTGTCCGGCGACGACCTGAACCGGGGGCTCGACATGTATCCCGGGCCGAGCCATCGAGGCGCAGCACCGGTAACACGCGAGGACGTGACGGGATCATCGCAGTACCGCCTCTACCGGGCGACGGCATCAGACCTGTGGGTCCTGTGCCCGCGCGAGCCCAGGCAGCCTTGCCCGCTGCACGGTCTCGCTCAGGACCACCGGGCCCGTGTCGAATAACGGTGCAGATCAGCAGCGCTGCACCGACGCTCGCCCTCGCTGCGGCCGGGGTCAGGCCTGCCGGACCGCCGCCGCTGCCCCGCCATCCGGTGCCGTCATTCAGATCGAGCGAACCGTCAGCGCCTCCGGGAATGTCAGCGTCGGCGAGCACGTGAAAGAAGCCGCATGAAGAACCTTCCGCGGCAGTGCGGGCCAGGGTCTTTCAGTGAGGTCCCCCGGCCACCTGGGCCGTGGTCCCTGACCGGCTGCTCCGAGCGGGGCGGCCTGCCGATCGCGTGGAAACGGGCGACACCGCCGACATCATGACCGCTGGTGACGGCCTCGAAGCCGGAGGCGTCGCCCAGCCGCGTGGCCACCTCCGGATGCCCGTAGATGCGTGCCTTCGCGCGGCGGTAGCGCCCCCACAGCGGCTCGGCGCTGCGGGTGTGGAACGGCTTGCTGATGAGAATCC
>JAOPYP010000139.1 GCA_025964635.1 Actinomycetes bacterium
GCCGGATTAACAGGCGGCGCGACATTGCGCTATTTATGCGCCATACCAGCACTATGGTGGGGCTCATGACAATTCTGGCATCGTTGCCTGGACGTATTCTGATTGGCGCCACCACGGCGGGAGCCGTGGGGGCCACAGCCCTGACCGGCGGGGTGGCCATGGCCGCCCCGGCTACGCCCCTGGCCTGCAGCGCCTCCATGAGTAACGCCCACCCCGCGGACTACACCTACACCGACGTCCGGGTCCACACCGGGAACTTCGCGGCGGTGACTACCGTGGCGCACTACAGGACGACCAACACCAGGCATCACGGCACAGCCGGGCGCAGAGGCAACCTGTCGATCCCGTACTACATCAGCGGCGCCACCCCTGGCTACAAGGTGAAGGTCTCAGTCTCGGTCAAGAAGGGCAGCCGGACCGGAAGCTGCTCGACGTCATTCACGCCGCACGCCTAGCCTTTAACGACCCACCAGACGTTCATGGCCCGCGGGCCGGCCGGGCTGAGGAGCCGGCCGGCCCGCGCTGCCGTCAGCGGCCGGTGAACGTGCCGGGGGTGAAGGACACGCCGCGCAGCACCTCGCCGGACCGGGCCGACTGGACGGTGCGGAAGCTCTCCGCGGGCAGCGTCTGCGTTCTCAGGCCGTCGGTGATGGCGACCACCTTGTCCGGGTCGGCGCCCTGGTCCCCGTTCCCGCTGACCGTCGAGGTGACGCCCCAGATGGTGGCCGTGCCATCCCGGTTCACCCGGCCGGTGATGTTCCGCAGCCCGTCCGTGGCCGGCGCCCAGGGCAGCCCGGTGGCTGCGTTGTCACCTGAGGGAAGGCCGGGCACCGTGTACGGGGCGCCGAGGCCGAGCCCGCCGGACAGCGTGTAGGCGAGCGTCCAGGTGCCGTTGCTCAGCACCCACTTCTGCAGCCCGGCCGTGGTCTGCGCGGCGGCCGCGGTGTACGTGCCGGTGGCCGCCGAGTAGGTGTTGCCGCCGTTGCCCTCGTCCGCCACGTACAGCGTGCGGGAGTTGGCGAACCACAGGCCGAACGGGAAGGACGTGGCCGACTTCAGCGCGGTCGGGAAGCCCTTCAGGATGCACATGTTGTCCGGGTAGACGCCCTTGGCCTGCAGCACGGAGGGGTCGTAGGCGATCGGGCTGGCCGGCAGCGCCGCGCCGGGCTGGGGCAGGCCCACGCCGCTGGGGCACGCCTTCCCGGTGGTGTCCACGAAGTACACGGTGTTGACGCCGTTCCCGCCGCTGCCCTTGGTGTAGTACAGGACGTGGTCAAAGATCGTCATGCCGCGGAAGTTGGTGTCCTTGCCGACCTTGTCGGCGGCGTCCCCGAGCTGGGTCACGCTGAAGCTGCCGACCGGGGCCGGCTGGCCCGGCTGCTGGGCGGTCTCCGGCTGGCGGGACGGCGTCATGATCTGGGCGCCTGCCCCGAGGATGACCCCGTCGGGCTGCGGGTTGCTGCCGTTGCCGGCGTTGCCCGCGGTGTACAGGACGTCCGCGCCGTGGCTGTCGTTGAGGATCGCGGCCCGCCCATTGTTGCCGCTGTAGGCGTTGGTCTCGGTGTACGTGAGCCGGCCCCGGGCGTCCAGCGTGGCGGCCACGCGGTAGTACGTGCTGGACACCGGGTTCGTGGGATCGACGACGCCGGGGGTGTTGGAGTTCGACACGTCGATCATGTCCGGCTTGGCCACGTAGCCCATGAACGTCACGGAGCGGTCGCTGGTGGACAGGTTCAGCGCCAGCTCCGACTTGGAGGAGAAGCTGGTCACCAGGCCACCGCCGGGCTGCCCGGCGTCGGGTACCCGCAGCGTGCTCACCAGCCGCCCGGACGGCGCGAGCTGGTCGAGGAAGACGGGCGAGGTCACCCCGAAGCTGGCGTCCACGAGATCGTTGTTGAACACGCCCGGATACGAGCCGTCGCTGGTGGCGGTCGCGCAGCCGCTCGTGCAGCCCGGCGGCAGGACCGTGACCCCCGGCTGCAGCAAGCCCGGGTCGTTCTGGTAGACCGACCCGCTGACCAGCAGGTTGCCGGGCTCCAGGAAGCCGCCATGGCCGTGGCCGGATGCCGCTCTGGCGCCGGTCGCGGCGAGCACGGGGCCGGCCGTCACCGTCAGCGCGAGCAGCAGCAAGACTCGCGGGCGCAGACGCCGCGCCGGCCAGGGCGGCCCGCCCTGCGGACGCACACCCTGCGGACGCGCGGCCCAGGGCCGCGCAAGCTTCGGGATCATCGTGTGCCTTACCTCCTCGGGAGGCCGGGCCCACCTAGACCCGGTGCTGACCTAGCGTCCTTAGCCAGGGAGGCCGCGTCCCGGCGGCGGGGTGAACCCGGCATGAACATCCGGGGCGCTGGCGGACGGTCAGGTACGTGCCTGCGCGGTCTGCGGGTCGGCGAGGCGTCCGCGGGCCAGCAGCCCGGTGAGCGCGTGGAGTCGAGCGTGCACGCGACGCCGAGCCGGGCCGGCGGGACCAGCCGTGGCCACAGCGCGCGCTCCGGGCGGCAAACCGCCGGGCCCGGGTCAGGCCGAGAGCGCCGGGACCTGGCCGGCGCTGGCGCTGCGGATCACGTGCCTGCGGAACAGTTCCGCGGCCGGCAGCAGGCGCCGTTCGGCGGACCAGGTCAGGGTCAGGTCACGGACCGCGCCGGCATCCAGGATCTCGCAGTAGGCGATCGGCCCGTCCGCGGCTTCCAGGGTGCCCGCCCGCGGCGCGGGGACGATGGCCACGCCCAGCCCGGCCGCGACGAAGCCGCGCACCGTG
>JAOPYP010000144.1 GCA_025964635.1 Actinomycetes bacterium
ACGGGTGCTCCGACGACGCCGATCATCTTGGCAGGGATGCCATCGGTGACTGCCGCCAGCTCCGCATAGGTCCGCGACACCAGCGCCTGGCCCGCCCGCACACCGAGCTGGTCCCTGGTCAGCCAGCCCTGCACGAACGCGGCCTTGAGGGTGTCGATCACCTGCTCGCGGTCTGCGTCGGAGGCCCGGAGGCGGCCACGGCCCATCGCGCCCGCTGCCTCACGCTCTCCAGGTCCTGCGGTCACCAGCGCCTCCCGGCCAGCGCAACCTAATCAACAGCGTAACGCCGGGGCCCTTTGACGCTCACCCTGGACCCCTGACCGCATCGCCTCATGCGGCGACGACGTGCCCCCACCTTGCGTCGGCCGCGAGCCAGCAAGACAGCACGGGCCGAGGAGACCGATACGCGGCAATTCAGGATGTTCAACCACAGGGTGGCCGGGAATTATGCGCTCTCGTACGCGTTAACATGAGCGGTACCCGAGGACCGAGCCGGTCGTCCGACTTTCTCCGTGCTGTGGTCACCAGCCCGCCCACGGGCGGCTCAGGGTTCGCGTAAAAGGCCTGCCGGGGCCTGTGCTTGCGTCGATCGTCGGACATCCGCAAGCCGGCTCGGTGTTCAAAGCACCAGGCCCGCTGCCCGGGACGTTCCTCGCCCCGGCCGCGGGACTGTGCTGCATGCTGCCGTGGCCACCGTGTCCCGGCATTCCAGAGGAGAAGTCTTTGGCTCGACCAGGCCAGCGCCAGACGGGCGCTCGCCGTACCGCCCCGCGGAAGCAGCGACGCGTCCACCACCGCGGAGATGTCGTCCCGGTGCTCGCCCGAACCGTCCGTGAGGTCGAGGCGGCTGCCCGGCACGGCCGCGTGACGCCTGCCGTGCGCACGAAGTTCCAGGCCGTCGCCCTGCTGCTGCGGGACGAGCGTACCCGCGTCCGGGCGGCGGCCGGAAGCGACAGTCATCGGGCCGAGCAGCTCAAGCGCCTGGACGGCGTCGCGGCCATCCTCGCGGCGACCGCCGTCCAGGACGCTGGGCTACTGGCGCTGCTCGCCGAGGGCTCCGGCGTCTCCGACGCGGCCCGGTCACTCAAGCGGGAGATGCTGCGGGACCTCGGCATCGAGCCGGCACCCGAAGAGGTCGCGCCTACTCAGACCGCTACAGCCTCCGCTGGCTCGGAGCGGCGGATCGTGCCGCAGTCGGTGATCTCCCGGCAACTGGCGAACCCCTTTCTCGCCCCCGACTTCTCCGCCGTTCCGCAGCGCACCTCCAGTCCGCGCCGCCTGGCCGACTGGGAGCTGCTCGGCCCGCTGCTGAGTTCCCTCGAGCGTGGCGGCGGGGGAGCCCCGGCGTGCATGGCGCTCCCGGCGCCGACGGCACGGTTCACCCCGGCGGGCCTGGAACTGATGCCGCACCAGGGGCAGCTGGTCGCCGCGGCCGCTGCCGGTCACCGGACATTCCTGCTCGCCGATGAGCCGGGTCTGGGCAAGACAGCGCAGGCGCTGCTCGCCGCGGAGGCAGCGCACGCCTACCCGCTGCTCGTCGTCGTTCCCAACGTCGTCAAGACCAACTGGGCCCGTGAGGCGGCCCGCTGGGTTCCCCACCGCCCGGCCACCGTGGTGCAGAGCGACGGCGAGGCTGTCGACGGCTTCGCCGATATCGTCGTACTCAACTACGAGGTTCTCGACCGCCACATGGGCTGGCTCGGCGACTTCGGCTTCCGCGGCATGGTCGTGGACGAGGCTCACTTCACGAAGAACAAGACCTCGCAGCGCTCGCAGAACGTCCTCGCGCTCTCCGACCGCATCCGATCCCGTACGGACCGGCCCCTGCTGATGGCGCTGACCGGCACCCCGCTGATCAACGACATCGAGGACTTCCGGGCAATCTGGCAGTTCCTCGGCTGGATCGACGACAGCAAGCCCCTCGACGAGCTAATGGACGCGCTTGAGGACACCGGCCTGACGCCCGCCGACCGAAGCTTCTACGCCGCGGCGCGGCAGTGCGTGATCGACCTGGGCATCGTGCGCCGGCGCAAGCTCGACGTGGCCGCCGACATCCCCGCCCGCCGTATCGCCGACCTCCCCGTTGAGCTGGACGGACGGGCCGGCCAGTCGATCCGGGCGGCAGAACGGGACCTCGCTGACCGGATGGTGGCGCGGTACAAGACCGCGCTCGCGAACCCATCCTCCGACGTCGGCGCCGAGGGAATCGACCACGACCTCGTCCGCCGGGTGGCCCAGTCGGAGCTGAAGGAGGCGACGACCGCACAGTCCGGCGAGAACGTGTTCACCATGATGCGGCGCATCGGCCAGGCGAAGGCCGAACTGGCCGCGGACTACGCGGCTCAGCTGGCCCGCAGCGCCGGCAAGGTCGTCTTCTTCGCCAAGCACGTCGACGTGATGGACGCCGCCGAAGAGATCTTCGCCCGCCAGGGGGTGCGCTTCTCGTCGATCCGTGGCGGCCAGACGCCCACAGCGCGGCAGGCGAACATTGAAGCCTTCGTGAACGACCCGGACGTCGCGGTCGCGGTGTGCTCGCTGACCGCGGCTGGCGTGGGCCTGAATCTGCAGGTCGCCTCGAACATCGTGCTGGCCGAGATGTCCTGGACCGACGCGGAGCAGACTCAGGCCATCGACCGCAGCCACCGCATCGGGCAGGCCGAACCGGTGACCGCGTGGCGCATCATTGCCGCGCAGACCATCGACGCCCGGATCGCCGGGCTGATCGACAGCAAGGCGGGGCTTGCCGCCCGGGCGCTGGACGGGTCGGACCAGCAGGTCTCCTCCTCGGCCAGCGTGCAGCTCGAGGCGCTGGCCGCATTGCTGACTGATGCGCTGCGGGCGGGTTTCGGACAGGGCGACGCCCTGGGTTCCTGACCGCGGGGATTCCCAGGCGAGACTGGTGATGGCGAACTGCACCAGTCGACTCGCGAAGGTGCCACGTTCGCGGCCGCTCAGTCGAGACAGAACTCGTTGCCCTCGATGTCCTGCATCACGAGGCACGACTCGATGTCGCCATCGGCAGGCAGTAGCCGCACGCGTACCGCGCCGAGCGCGGCCAGTCGTGCGCATTCGGCCTCGAGTGCGGCCAGGCGCTCTTCACCCACGAGCCCGGTGCCGGCCCGCACGTCAAGATGCAGCCGATTCTTGACGACCTTGCCTTCGGGAACGCGCTGGAAGAACAGCCGCGGGCCCACACCTGAGGGATCAACGCATGCGAACGCTGAACCCTGATGCTCAGGCGGCAGCGCGCGATCGAAATCGTCCCAGGTAGCAAACCCCTCCGGTGGAGGCGGTACGACGTACCCCAGCACTTCGCACCAGAAACGAGCGACGCGCTCAGGCTGTGCGCAGTCGAAGGTGACCTGGAACTGCTTGACCGACGCCATCGGTCCACCATAGAGGCGGGATCTTTCGCCGTCTCCACGGGCCCGCCCCGGGCCAGGTTGTGGCGGATGCGGCCGACTCTTGAAGATCCAGTGGGACCTTGAGCCGTGGGATGACGATCCTGACGGTGTCGGTGCCCACTACATCCGGG
>JAOPYP010000162.1 GCA_025964635.1 Actinomycetes bacterium
CAGTACGAGCGCGGCCTGGACGGGCAGTTCCACGACGGCCTGCTGATGGACCTGCTCCGGCCCGAGCTGGCCGCGGGAGCCAGCTGAGTTTCCGGGCCTGGCACCCGTGGCCGGGAAGAAAGGAAAACCGCCTAGAGTTTTAATCTAGACGGTTTTAATGAGGCCCGAATTGGCCGCATTATAAGTAAAGGGAGTCCGGTTGTCAAACGGAGACACTGACCAAGAGCAGGAATACATCTCCATGCTCTATGGCAGGCTCGACAACCTCCGGGACCGGGCGTCAGGCCGGTTGTCCAAGGTTTTGCTGGAGGCCGGCGGCACGCCTGCGGCCAGGTCAGAACGTGACGCTTTCGTGGAGATGTACTCCCAGCGGATCACGCAGCTGGATGCAGCCGAGAACGGGCTGTGCTTTGGCCGCCTGGATCTCGCCGAGGGTGACCGGCGCTATATCGGCCGGATGGGCATTCTCGATGACACCTCCGATTACGAGGCACTGCTGGTGGACTGGCGGGCACCCGCGGCCCGCCCGTTCTATATCGCCACCGCTTTCACACCCGAGGGCGTGCTCCGGCGCCGGCATATCCGCACCCGCCAGCGCAAGGTGACCGGGGTGGATGACGAGGTTCTCGACATCGGTCCCGACGGCGAGGCTGGCCAGGAGCGGGCCGCCGGGCACGCCGGGCTGACCGGTGAAGCGGCCCTGATCGCGGCGCTATCCGCCACCCGGACGGGCCGGATGGCGGACATCGTGGAGACCATCCAGGCCGAGCAGGACCTGATCATCCGCTCGCCGCACAACGGCGTGACGGTCGTCCAGGGCGCGCCGGGCACGGGCAAGACCGCGGTGGCGCTGCACCGGGCCGCCTACCTGCTGTACACCTACCGGGAGCAGTTGTCCCGGCGGGGTGTCCTGATCGTCGGGCCGAACCCGACCTTCCTCCGCTATATCGGGCACGTGCTGCCCTCGCTCGGCGAGACCGGGGTGGTGATGTCCACCATCAGCGACCTGTACCCGGGGGTCAGCGCCCGCCGCGAGGAATCACTGGAGACCGCGGAGATCAAGGGCCGGCCCACGATGGCCGGCGTGCTCGCCGCCGCG
The DNA here is from genome assembly GCA_025964635.1 of Actinomycetes bacterium. Lineage (GTDB taxonomy): Bacteria > Actinomycetota > Actinomycetes > Streptosporangiales > Streptosporangiaceae > RYN-230. The sequence continues at coordinate 1,100 of JAOPYP010000162.1, forward strand.
GTTCGGGACCGGGAACAGCTGCCCGTCGAGCCCCTCGAGATCAGGTTCGAGCGTGAGGTCCTGCAGCTGGACCGCAAGACCGTGCAGCGGGCCCGGGAGCGCGCCCGGCGGTCCCGCCGGCCGCACAACCAGGCCCGGCCGGTCTTCGTCCGGGAGATCATGAACGCCCTGGTCCAGCAGGTCACCAGCAAGTTCACGGCCGGCCTGCGTGACGCCGACAAGCTGGTCGCCGAGATCCTCGGCGAGGAGGTCCCGGCCACGGACAGCACCCAGCTGGGGGGGCCCGACACCGAGGACATCCGCGCCGAGCTGCGCGAGGATCCGCAGGTGCGGGCCGCGGTCACGCGACTGTGGCCGGTGCTGACCCCGCAGCGGCTGCTGGATGACCTGTTCGCCTCGCCGCGCCGGCTGGCCGCGGCCGCGCCCCGGCTGTCCGCGGCCGAGCGGGACCTGCTCCGCCGCGATCCCCGCGGTGGCTGGACACAAGCGGACGTGCCGCTGCTCGATGAGGCGGCCGAACTGCTCGGCGAGGACGACCGGGCGGCGCGCAAGCGGGCCCGCCTCGAGCGCCAGCGGGAGGTCGCTTACGCCCAGGGGGTGCTGGACATCGTCTCCCGTGACCTGGAGGACGACCCGGAAATCCTGATGGCCTACGACCTGCTGAACGCGGACCGGCTGGCCGGCCGGCACGAGGAGCTGAGCTACCTGACCACCGCGGAACGGGCCGCGGCCGACCGGACCTGGGCGTTCGGGCACATCGTGGTCGATGAGGCCCAGGAGCTGTCGGAGATGGCCTGGCGGATGCTGATGCGCCGCTGCCCGAGCCGGTCCATGACGATCGCCGGCGATATCGCCCAGTCCTCCAACCCGGCCAGCGCGACGTCCTGGGACCAGGTACTGACCCCGCACCTGGGCAACCGGTGGCGGCTGGACCGGCTGACCATCAACTACCGGACCCCGTCGGAGATCATGGCCGTGGCCGCGGACGTGCTGGCCAAGATCGACCCGGACTTCGACGTGCCCATGTCGGTGCGGGAGACCGGGACCGCGCCGTGGCGGCAGGAGGTCAAGGCGGACGAGCTGGCCCACCAGCTGGCTGCGGCCGCGGTCCTCGAGGCAGCAGAGGCCGGTGGAGGCAACGTCGCCGTGCTGGTCCCGCCAGCGCTGGCCGGTGAGGTCACCGAGGCCGTGGCCGCGGCCCTGCGGGCCGGCGCGAACAGCTACCGCCCCAGCGGCCCAGGCCTGGACAGCGTGAACGGCGCCAGCCCGGACAGCGCCAGCCCGGACAGCGCCGGCCCGGAGAGCCCGGCCGAGCAGGATGGCCCGGACCTGGACGAGCAGATCGTGGTGCTGACCGTCAGCCAGGCCAAGGGGCTGGAGTTCGACTCGGTCCTGATCGCCGACCCGGCCCAGATCCTGGGCGAGTCCCCGCGCGGCCTGAGCGACCTGTACGTCGCGATGACCAGGGCCACCCAGCGGCTCGGCGTGGTCCATCCGGGTCCCGTCCCCGAGGTGCTGCACCGGCTCGCCCCCCGGGAATGACCGCCCCGATCCCGGGCGCGCCGGGCCCCAGCGAACCGCTCTCCGGCTCCAACGACCCGCTCCCGGGCCCTCCGGATGGGAGCGTCCCGGCCCCGGGGTCTCCCACGTTCTGGGACGCGGCGCGGATCCGCCAGGTCAGCCACCAGGTGGCCGACCTGGTCGCCGACTACCTGACCGGCCTGCCGGGCGGCCCGGCCTACCAGCCGCCGCCCCGCGCCCTGGTTGAGGACATGCGCGCCGCCGAGTGGGCCGACCAGGGCGAGCCCGCCGGCGCGGTGCTCGCGGAGTTCGCGGCGCACGTCGCCCCGTACCCCTTCGGCAACGGGCACCCGGGCTTCGCGGCCTGGGTCAACTCGCCCCCGCATCCGCTCGGGGTGCTGGCCGAGGCACTGGCCGCGGCCATGGACCCCAGCGTGGCGGGCGGGAACCACGCCGCCGTGCACCTGGAGCATCAGGTCATCCGGTGGTTCGCGGAGCTGCTCGGCTGGCCCGCGGGGTACTCCGGCCAGCTGGTCAGCGGCGGCTCCGCCGCGACGCTGACCGCGCTGG
>JAOPYP010000176.1 GCA_025964635.1 Actinomycetes bacterium
CTGGTGCTCTACGGGCGCGGTGGGCAGGAGCTGTGGGCCTGCGCCAACGGCGATACCCGGGCCGGGCGGGAGGCGGCCGTCATGCTCGCCGACGGGACCGCGGCCGAGCTGTACCGGCGGGGCGGCGGCTGGATCTCGCTCAGCGCCGGGCCCCGGCTGGCCTGGGTGCGCCGCCACGAGCCCGAGGTGTGGGCGGCCGCCACCCGGCTCAGCATGATCGCCGACTGGATGGTGTTCCGGCTCACCGGGACGCTGGCCACCGGGGCGTCGATCGGCTCCACCTCGGGCCTGTTCGATCTCGGCCGGCGGGCCTGGTCCCCGGAGCTGCTGATCCGGTGCGGCCTGGAGCCCGCCTTGTTCCCCGGGGTGGTCGAGGCCGGGACGGTGGTGGGTCAGGTGTCCGGAGGGGCGGTCAGCCAGACGGGCCTCGCCCCCGGCACACCGGTCGTGGCGGGCGGACTGGACACCGCGCTCGGCCTGGCCGGCCCGCAGCCCGCGCTACCCGGCCGGCTCACGGTCACCGGCGGCAGCTTCTGGAAGCAGACCGTGGTGGCGCCCGCGCCCGCGGTGGAGCCGGCCGGCCGCCTGCGCACGATCTGCCATGTCCGGCCGGGCCAGTGGCTGGTCGAGGGGATCGGCTTCTACGCCGGCTCCGCGCTCCGCTGGCTCCGGGACCGCGCCGCCGGGGGCCGGCCAGCAGGCCGCCCGCCGGGCTACGCCGAGCTGGAGGAACTGGCCGCGGCGGTACCGCCCGGGGCTGGCGGGCTCACCGCCGGGCTGGTCCAGGCCGATGCCTGGACCTGGGCGCGCTGGCAGCCTCCCTTCCCGCCCCGGCCGGGTGCCGGACTGGGCGAGCAGGCGCGGGCCATCCAGGAGGCCGCCGCCTACTCCACCCGCCGTGCGGCCGGGCTGGTCAGCGAGCTGCTCGGTCCCGACGCATGGCAGGAGGTCATCCTTACCGGCGGGGCAGCCCGCAGCAGGCTGTGGCCGCAGATCCTCGCCGACGTGCTCGGATACCGGGTCAGCGTGCCAGAGCACACCGAATCGGCCGCCCGCGGTGCGGCCATCCTCGCGGGCCGCGCAGCCGGGGTGCTGCCGGAAGATCCGCCGCCGCCCGGCCAACAGCCGGATGACGCCGGGCATGCCGTCCCGGCCCTCGAACGGGCAACGCGCCCCAGCCTGGCCCGGCAGCGGGACTATGACCAGCTCTACGCGCGGTGGCGGGAGGCCGGCCCCGGGGGCCGGGCTACGGCTCCAGGTGGGCGGTGTCGTTGTAGAGGCGGAGGATCCAGCGCTCCGGGGTGATGACCAGCCGGGAGATCGACGCGTTGTCCGCGCCGAGGAACGCGAACGGCCGGGACCCGCTGGCCATGGCCAGCAGCACGGCGATCACCCCGCCGTGCACGACGACCGCGACCCGCTGGTCAGGATGGGCGGCGGCGATCCGCTTGATGGCGCCGCCGGTCCGGGCCGCGAACACCTCGGCGGGCTCGGCGCCGGGGATCACGTCCCACCGTTCCTCGGCCCACATCCGCTCGGCGATCGGGTGGTTGTCCGCGACCATCTTGCGGAACCGGCCCGCCTCCCACTCGCCCAGGTGGACCTCGCGCAGGTCCGGCTCCACCTGCGGGGTCAGTCCGAGCCGCTCGGCCAGCGGCGCCGCCGTCTGCATCGTACGGCGCAGCGAGGTCACGTAGATGGCGTCGATCGGGGCCTTGGCCAGCCGCTCGGCCAGCCGCTCGGCCTGCTCGCGCCCGTTCTCTGACAGTTCCGGATCGGCGTGACCGTCCCTCAGCGGGAACGGCCTGTCCATGTACGCGGCCTCGGACTCGCCATGCCGGATCACCAGGATGTCGGTCGCGCCGGGCGGCAGCCGGAACCGGCTCTGCCGGTAGGCGGTCGCGCCCGGGTGCGGCTCAGGCTGGGACCCGCCGTCCGGCGGTGCGCCGGACGGCGCCCCGGGGGGCGCCCCCGGTGGCACGGGGCCACCAGGCAGGGACTCGGGACGTGACTCACGCTCGGGCATCACCACGTCCGCAGGGTAGCCCGCCGGCCTGTGCTCCCTGCGACCAGGGCACTTCGTGACCAGGGCCGCTGAGATCCCGCTATTGTGCGATGCGGCCGGTGCGGCTCGCCGCCAGGGCGCCCCTGGCATCCGAGACCGTGGCCGTCATCCCGGTGCCGGGCGGTTCCCCGCGCCGGGCCCGCGGCCGGGGAGGGCAGATGGCTCCTGCAGAGTACGACTTCATCATCGTCGGCGGAGGCTCAGCCGGCAGCGCCCTCGCCAGCCGCCTGTCCGCCGATCCCGGCACCCGGGTGCTTGTCCTGGAGGCTGGCCGGCCGGACTACCCGTGGGACGTGTACATCCACATGCCGGCCGCGCTCACCTTCCCGATCGGCAACCGGTTCTACGACTGGGGCTACGAGTCCGAGCCCGAGCCGGACCTGAACGGCCGCCGCATCTACCACGCCCGGGGCAAGGTGCTCGGCGGGTCGAGCAGCATCAACGGGATGATCTTCCAGCGCGGCAACCCGATGGACTACGAGCGCTGGGCCGCGGACCCGGGCATGGCGGACTGGGACTACGCGCACTGCCTGCCGTACTTCAAGAAGATGGAGACCTGCCTGGCCGGGGCGGACGAGTACCGGGGCGGCGACGGGCCGCTGGTGCTGGAGCGCGGGCCGGCCACCGGCCCGCTGTTCCAGGCGTTCTTCGCCGCGGTGCAGCAGGCCGGGTACCCGGTGACCGACGACGTGAACGGCTACCGGCAGGAGGGCTTCGCCGCCTTCGACCGGAACATCCACCACGGCCGGCGGCTCAGCGCGGCCCGGGCCTACCTGCACCCGGTGATGAGCCGGCCCAACCTCGACGTGACCTGCCGCGCGTTCGTCACCAAGATCTTGTTCGAGGGGCAGCGGGCGGTCGCCGTCGAGTACCAGGAGGGCGGCACTGGCCGCGGCCGTGGACCGGCCCGGCTGGTCCGCGGCACCGAGATCATCCTGTGCGGCGGCGCGATCAACACCCCGCAGCTGCTCCAGCTGTCCGGCGTGGGCCCGGCCGGGCTGCTGAGCGGGCTGGGCGTCCACGTGGTCGCCGACCTGCCGGGGGTGGGGGAGAACCTGCAGGATCACCTCGAGGTGTACGTGCAGTACGGGTCGAGGCAGCCGGTGTCGGTGGCGCCCGCGCTCAAGCTGCGCAACCGGCCCATGGTCGGCGCGAAGTGGCTGTTCCTGCGCAGCGGCCCCGGCGCCACCAACCACTTCGAGGCCGGCGGGTTCATCCGCAGCAACGACGAGGTGGCCTACCCGAACCTCATGTACCACTTCCTGCCGATCGCGATCCGCTACGACGGCTCGTCCCCGGCGGGCGGGCACGGGTACCAGGTCCACGTCGGGCCGATGTACTCCGGCTCCCGCGGCTCGGTCCGGATCACCTCACGCGACCCGGCGGTCCATCCCGCGCTGCGGTTCAACTACCTGTCCACCCCGACCGACCGCCAGGAATGGGCCGAGGCCATCCGGGTCACCCGGGACATCCTGAACCAGCCCGCGTTCGACGAGTACAACGCGGGCGAATTGTCCCCGGGGACGGAGGTCGCGACCGACGAGCAGATCCTCGACTGGGTCCGCCGGGACGCCGAGACCGCGCTGCACCCGTCGTGCACCGCCAGGATGGGCACCGG
>JAOPYP010000185.1 GCA_025964635.1 Actinomycetes bacterium
CCGCTGGGCGCTGAGGAGTGGAGGCGGTCATGGACTACAAGGGTCTCGTCAAGAGCCTCGACCTGCCCGCCGGGTACTCGCCGCCCACCGAGCTGGCCCATGAGGACATCCGGGCCAGAGCGATCAGCCGGGCCGACCTGGATGATGACGTGCGGGGCATCAACGCCAGCCTCGAGATCATCCGGCGGACTCGTGGTGGCGGCTGGCCGGCGGAGGCGGTCACCGCGGACTTCAACTACGTCGATCTGGTCTGGCACGAACTCGAGTTCCGCGATGGAAACTCATTCACCTATGCCGTGTACGACGCAGACCGGCACTACCTCGGCTGCTGCTACCTCTATCCCATGGGAAGGCGCACCCCGCTCACCGAGAAGCTCCTGGACTACGACGTCGATGTGAGCTGGTGGGTCACGCCCGATGCCTATGACCGGGGCTTCTACGTGAAGCTCTATATCGCGCTACGGCGCTGGGCCAGCGATGCCTTCCCCTTCAAGAAGGCGTACTACTCCAACCGGGAGATCCCGGACGTACCCGGCGCCTGACCCGCGGGCCCGGCGTTCCGCGTGATCTCAGCGCAGGGCGTTGCGGAAGCGGCGCAGGTCCGCGACGAGCAGCCCGGGCTTCTCCAGGGCGGCGAAGTGGCCGCCCTCGTTGAAATCGGTCCAGTGCACGATGTTGTTGCCGGGTTCGGAGAATCGCCGGATCGACACGTCCTCGGCGAAGGCGGCGACGCCGGTCGGCACGGAGGACGGGGTCGGCCACCGTCCGCTGTGCATGCTCTCGTAGTAGAGCTGCGCTGATGATGCGCCGGTCCGGGTGAGCCAGTAGATCATGACGTTGGTCAGCATCCGGTCCCGGTCGATCGAGTGCTCGGGTAGCTCGCTGGACGGGTGCGACCACTCCTTGAACTTCTCCACGATCCAGGCGAGCTGGCCGACGGGGGAGTCAGTGAGGGCGAAGCCCAGCGTGTTCGGGCGGGTGGCCTGGATCTGGAAGTAGCCGTTGCCGTCGGACATGTACGCGCCGAGCCGGGCGACGCGGGCCTTCTCGGTGTCGGTGAGGCCGGCCATGGTGTCCTCGTCGAGTTCGCCGAAGGGGACGAAGCCCATGGTGGCCGCGTTGACGTGGACGCCGATGACGTGGTCGGCTGCGACGCGCCCGAGGTCGGGAGCGATGAAGGCGCCAAAGTCCCCGCCCTGGGCCAGGTAGCGGTCGTAGCCCAGCTGGCTCATCAGCTCGGCGAAGGCGGTCGCGATCCGGTAGGAGTCCCAGCCGGCCTCGCCGACCGGGCCGGAGAACCCGAAGCCGGGAATCGACGGGACGACGACGTGGAAGGCGTCGGCGGCCTCGCCGCCGTAGGCGACCGGATCGGTGAGCGGTCCGATGAGACCGAGGAACTCGACGATCGAGCCGGGCCAGCCGTGCGTCAGGATCAGCGGCGTGGCGTCGGCGTGCGCCGAACGGATATGCAGGAAGTGGATGTTCGCGCCGTCGATCACGGTCGTGAATTGCGGGAGGTTGTTGAGTTCTGCCTCCTGGGCGCGCCAGTCGTAGCGATGTTGCCAGTACTCGACAAGTTCCTGCAGGTAGGACTGCTCGACACCGCGCGACCAGCCGAGACCGGCGATCTGCGACGGCCAGCGCGTGCGGGTGAGGCGGTCGTGCAGGTCGTCCAGCGCTGATTGCGGGATGTCGATCTGGAAGGGGGTGATTTCGGCCGTGGGGGTCATGGTCGCTCCTCCGTCGAGTTGGGTCATGCGTCGCGGCTGGACCTAAGATCTCAAGGCATCAGGAACGTTCAGTTCCTAATTGCGGAACAGGATCGGCGCATGCTGCAAACCTCCGCGCGGCTGCTTCGGCTGCTGTCGTTGCTGCAGAGTCCCCGGGAGTGGACAGGAGCAGAGCTGGCCACCCGCCTGGACGTGACGACCCGGACCGTGCGCAACGACGTCGGCCGGCTGCGCAACCTCGGATACCCGGTGCATGCGACCCGCGGCCCGGTCGGTGGCTACCGGCTCGGGGCCGGGTCTTCGCTGCCGCCGTTGCTGCTCGATGACGAGGAGGCAGTCGCGGTCGCCGCCGGACTGCGCACCGCCGCCACTGGATCCATCGCCGGCATCGAAGAATCGTCCCTGCGTGCGCTGGCGAAACTCGAGCAGGTGCTCCCGTCCCGGCTGCGCCGCCGGGTCAACGCCGTGCAGACCTACATGGTGACGGTTCCGCCTGACCGGGTCGGCCCGACCGTGCCGGCGAGTGTGCTGAGCACGATCACCGCGGCCTGCCGCGACCGCGAGCGGCTGAGGTTCGGCTACCAGGCGCACAGCGGGGAGGCCAGCCGCCGGGATGTCGAGCCCTACCGGCTGGTCAGCTGGGGCCGGCGCTGGTTCCTGGTGGGCTGGGACACGGCGCGCCGGGACTGGCGGACGTTCCGGGTCGACCGGATGACGATGAAGACGCCCAACGGGCCGCGGTTCGCCGCGCGTGACCTGCCGGACGAGGACCTGGCCGGCTACGTGGCGCATGGGGTGTCCGCAGCCGCGTGGCGGTACCGGGCCCGGGTGATCGTGCACGCTCCGGCGGCGGTGATCGCCGAACGGCTGCCCGCGGCCGTCGGCCCGGTGGAGGCGATCGACGACCGGACCTGCGCGGTCGAGGGCGGAGCAGAATCGGTCGAGACGCTTGCCCTCGTGCTGGGCATGCTCGGCGCCGACTTTGAGCCGGCCGGCTCCCCGGAGCTGGTCGAGCACCTCCGCCTGCTGGCTACCCGGTACCGCCGGGCGGCCGGCGGCTGAAGGCCCCGGCCCGATGGCAGAATCCGCCCCGGAGGTTAGCCGCCCGCGCCCTGGCGCTGCGCCACCCCGGGGATGGCGCAGCGCTAGGACGGTCCGGAAGCTACGGGCTGTTGACCGACCTGAGCTCGCCGGTACCTTCGGTGGCGTCCTCGCTGGCATCAGCCGGCTCGCCGCTGTCCTCCAGGCTGAGGTGGGGGAGCCGGCGATCGAGGATGGCCGGGAGGCGCCAGTTGGCCCGGCCCAGCGTGTGCATCACGGCGGGGACGAGCACGGTGCGGACGAGGAGGGCGTCGGCGATGACTGCGGCAGCCATGCCGAGCCCGATCATCTTGATCGTGCGGTCGGTGGTGAACGTGAAGGCGAAGAAGACCACCGTCATGATGGCGGCCGCCGCGCTGATGATGCGGCCGCTGGTGGCCTGGCCGATGCGGACCGCTGCGGAGTTGTCGCGCCGCCGGAGCCACTCCTCCTGGATCCTGCTGACCAGGAACACCTGGTAGTCGGTGGTCAGGCCGAACAGGACCGCGAACATGAGGATGGGGATGAACGGGCTGACCGGCCCGGTGTTGGTCACCCCGACCAGGCTCTTGAGCCATCCGAACTGGAAGACCGCCGTCACCACCCCGAACGCCGCCGCCGCGGAGAGCAGGTTCATGATCGCGGCGGTGGCGGGAATGGCCAGGCTGCGGAAGACCAGCATGAGCACGATGAAAGACAGCGCGACCACCATGCCCACGAACAGCGGCAGCTTGGCTGACAGCTGGCCGGCCACGTCGATGCCCTGGGCTGTCTGCCCGCCCACCAGCACCTGAAGGTGCTGCCCGTGCAGCGCCCCCGGGATGACCTGGCTGCGCAGGCTGATGATCAGGTTCGCGGTCGACACCGCCTGGGGGCTGCCGGCCGGGTACACCTCGGCGAGAGCGACGGCCGGGTGGCCCGGGCCGGCCGGGAAGTACGCCGGGCCGACGGTGGTGACCACGCCAGGGGCGTGGCTGGCCGCCGAGACCACGGTGCCGAAGGTGGCCCGGTCGGCCGGGCTGTGCAGGGGCGCCACCAGCTGCAGCGGGCCGCTGAAGCCGGGGCCGAACCCGTGCACCAGCATCTCGTAGCCCCGGTAGGTGGTCGTGGTGGTGCTCGTGGGGTCGACGCTGTAATCGGCGGTTCCCTGGCGCATCGACAGGAACGGGGCGCCGAGCGCCAGCATGATGCCGAGGGCGCCGAGGCCGAGGATGATCTTGTGTCCCTGCACCTTCCTCGCCCAGCCGGCCCAGCCGCGGGACGCCTCGGTGAACCCGGTCTCGCCCCGCGCGAGGGCGGCGCGCTGGCGGCGGGTCAGGATCCGGGTGCCGAGCAGCCCGATGAGCGCTGGCAGCAGCGTCAGGGCGGCAGCTACCGGGAAGGCGACGGCGATCGAGGCGGCGATGGCCGCACCCGACAGGGTGCTGACCCCGACCGTGAGGATGCCGAGCAGGGCGATACACACCGTTATGCCGGCGAACAGCACGGCCCGGCCGGCGGTGGCCACGGCCGCGACCACGGCTGCTTCGACACTGAGGCCGCGGCGCAGCCCGTTCCGCGCCCGGGTGAGGATGAACAGCGAGTAGTCGATCCCGACGCCGAGGCCGATGAGGATGCACAGCTGGGAGGTAAACGACGCCATGGTGATCGAGTTGGACAGCATGGCGATCACCCCCAGCGCGGCGGTAAGCGCGATGCCGGTGCTCACCAGCGGCAGCAGCGCGGGCAGCACGGAGCCGAAGAACAGCAGCAAGATGACCAGGGCGGCGACCACGCCGATGAGCGTGCTCGACGACGAGGCAGGATTGGTCGACGCGGCGACGGCGCCGACGACGTCAACCTGGAGGGCCGGCGAGTTTGGTGCCCGGGCCAGCTGCACCAGCCGGGTCGCCTCAGCAGGTGAGATCTTGCTGGCGTCCCTGGAAAAGTTGACCGTGGCAAACGCGACGCGGTGGCCCGCGCTGACCTGCTTGGCGCCCGCCGGGCTGTAGGGCGAGGTCACGCCGGAGACGTAGCGCAGGTGCGACACCCGGCCCAGCATGGCGCTGATCTGTTTCTGCACGGCCGGCGCGGTGACCGGGCCCGTCCTGGCCTGGAACACGATCTGCTCGGTGTCCCCCGACTGGCCCGGCACCGCCCGCTGCAGCAGGCTGGCGGCGGCGGCGCTGGGGGTGCCGGACAGCGTGGTGCCCTGGGCGTAGTGACTTCCGAGGGCGGACTGGCCGAGGAAGGCGCCCGCCAGCACCATCAGCCATATCCCGAGTACGGCCAGGCGATGCCTGGCACACCAGCGAGCAAGCGAACGCATCACGATCTCCCTCTGCTGATCCCCGCCTGCCGGGGACGTCCCAGCCAGCATCGGGGCGGCGGGCACCGCGAATCGTCGGCCGCCAGGACCCATTGACGCCGGCGCTTAGTCCTGCGGAAGTAGCGCCCGCGATGCATGGTGCGCCCCGCGGCGCCTGCGCCTGCGCCGGCGGCGGCGCAGGAAGCGACGTAGTTCTCACGGAGCAGGACTGGCCGCTGCGAACGGCCGGAATGCATTCTCGCGGCGGATGCGCGACACGTCCCGTGGCCGTAGCTTGGCAGGTGCGGGCCGTACGCGTGGTCAGCCGCACGTACCTCCCGCGCTCATCCAGTCCGGCGGCAGCTCCAGTCCGGCGGCAGCCCGGAGCGCCGAAAGGGGTCGCCATGCCTGCCTTCCGCGCAGTGGCCAGGCGCGTGGCCGGCACCGGCAGGCTGGGCGTGCAGGGCCTGCTGCGCGCGCCCGATATCGACCAGGTCCTGGCCGTGCTCGCCTTCATCGCGCTGCTCGTCGATCCGGTGCTGTTGCACAAGGTGACCCACGTGACACCGGTCATGGGGGTCCTGGCCTTCGTGACGGCCTTGCCGCTGGTGGCGCGGCGGCGCTTTCCGCTCGGTGTCCTGGGCATCGTCATACCGCTGCTGCTGGCGTGCCTGGTCGTGTTCCATCCGAACCGGGCGGCGGTTGGCATCGTCATGCTGCTGGTGTTCACGGTGGGGCTGGAGGGGGGCCGGTTCCGGTCGCTGGTGGTGGGCGCGCTGATGGCGCCGGTCGTGACGGCCGCGGTGCTCATTACCGGCCAACGAGGCAACCTTCTCGATGTGATCGCCTACTCGTCGCTCGTGCTCGGCGCCCTCCTGGCCGGCGAGGCCCTCCGCGCCCGCCAGGCGCTGGGGCGCGCGCTGGCCGAGGAAGCGGCACACGAGCGCGAGGCCGCGGCGCAGCACCGCTTCGACGAGGAGCGGCTCGCGCTGGCCCACGAACTTCACGACGTCATCGGGCATGCCCTGGTGGCCATCAACGTCCGGGCCGCGGCCGCCGCCCGGCGTGAGCGCAAGGCCGGCCGCGCCGAGGCACCCACCGCACTGGATGAGATAGCGTCCGCCTCGGCGGAGGCGCTCACCGAGCTGCGGACCGCGGTCAAGGTCCTGCGTACGGCGCAGGACGGCCCGGCCCCGCTGCACCCCATCCAGGACATGGCCAGTCTCGCCGACCTCGTGGCGGGCGTCGAAGCGGCGGGCCTCGCCGTCGACCTCGACGTGACCGGACGGCCGGCCGCGCTGCCCGCGTCCGTCGGCCACGCCGGGTACCGCATCGTCCAGGAGGGACTCACGAACGTGCTGCGTCACTCGACCGCCCGGCGAGCGCAGGTCCGGGTCGAGATCGACGACTGCGCCGTGATCATCGAGGTCGCGGACGACGGCCGCAAACGGGCGGCCTCCTTCCTGACCGGGGGGCAGGGGGTGCGGGGCATGCAGGAGCGGGCCGCCGCGCTCGGTGGCACCTGCGAGGCCGGCCTGGTCAACGGGGCTGGGTGGCGGGTGCGGGCCCGCCTCCCGCTCGGCGGAAAGGGATCAGGATGACACCCATCAGCGTGCTTGTCGTGGACGACCACTCGCTGGTGCGGGCCGGATTCCGGTCCATCCTGAGCGGCGAGGATGACATCGACGTCGTCGGCGAGGCCACCGACGGGGCAGCGGCCGTCGCAGCGGCGGTCAGGGAGATCCCGGACGTGGTGCTGATGGACATTCGCATGCCCGGGATGGACGGCCTCCAGGCCACCCAGCTGATCACCGCTCACCCTCGGCTCCAGGGCACGAAGGTGATCGTCCTTACCACGTTCGACCTCGACGAGTACGTCTTCGGGGCGCTCAAGGCAGGCGCCAGCGCGTTCCTGCTCAAGGGTGTCGAGCCGCCCGAATTGATCAACGCGGTCAGGACGGTCGCCGGCGGCGAGGCCCTGCTCGAGCCGAGCGCCACCCGGCGGCTGATCGAGGCCTACATCGGCGGCCAGCAGGCCGAGTCCTCACCCGGCTTCGCGCTGCCCTCATCGCTCACCGCCCGGGAGATCGAGATCCTCCGGCTCATCGCCGCCGGCCTGACCAATACCGAGATCGCCGAGCGTCTGTTCATCAGCCCGCTGACCTGCAAATCGCACGTATCACGCATCCTGACGAAGCTGGACGCCCGGGACCGCACCCAGCTCGTAGTCCTGTCCTACGAGAGCGGCCTGATCGTTCCCGGGCAGACCAGTGGCCTTCCAGGAGTACCCCCGCAGAACTAGCTGGCGGACATAAAGGGTCCTGACGGCCGACGATTCACGGGCGCTCCCCGTCCGATGCTGGTGGAAGGTCCCCCCGGCTGGGCGGGATCAGCTGGGCCTCGAGATGGAGCAGGCGATGACCACACCGGACATGATCGTGTGCAGCCCCGCCCCGGCGGCCGGGACCGTCGTCAGCCGGGCCAGTTCCGGGATCTGCGTGCGGCTGGCCGTCAGCGGGTGGCGCATCCGCTGGCGCCTCCAGCCGGACCGCCGGGCAGTCATCGAGGTCTGCGACGAGACCGGGACGCTGACCGGGCTGGTCGCCGGCACGCGGCTGCCGATCGTGTCCGCGGACGCCGGCTGGCGCGGCATGACCCGCGGCACCGGGGGCGTCAGGCGGTGCTGGGCCCTGGCCATCGGGCACGCACCCGCCGGGGCCGGCCGGCCGGCCGTCACCTTCGCGCGCGGGCGGCCC
>JAOPYP010000230.1 GCA_025964635.1 Actinomycetes bacterium
TCACCGCGCACCAGATCTGGCAGACCGAGCGTGACCAGGCCCGCTGGATCCGGGAAGGGCAGACACTGCGCGAGCAGACCGCTTTCGATGACTACCTGGCCCGGCGCGCCACTGACCCGTCATACACGTTCCGGCGGCATCTGCGCCGCATCGGCGGGGCCATCGAAGAATAGGATCTCCCGAGCGGCGGGCCTCGGCCCGCTCAGGGCCTAGCACCGGCAACAGACCGCACCGGATCACGCAGGCCGGATCCGGCGACGGCCATCTTCCGGCACCCGCGATGTGCGGCAAACGGTCCCGGCAGATGCCAGCCGGGCGATAGGCACCGTCATCCCACCCGGCCGCGGGCCGCCAAGATCACTGGATGCCATCGTCTTGGCCGCTACCCTTACACCGCCGCAGCACCGGGGGCACCTGTGTCCGATGATTGCGCGCCGCCCGCACCGTCTGCACGCACACGGGTACTGAGGGCAGCAGGAAGGGCATGACGATGGCAGACGGATTGGTGCCGGGTCTCCCGGCGCATCGAGGCATCCGCGGAGCTGGTGTTCGCGCTCGCTGATTTCGCGAACCCGCCCGCTGGTCGACGGCTCGGGCATGGTGCGCGAGCCGCCCCGGCGGTCAGGCTGTCGCGAGCCGGTGACGCGTTCGTGACGAACATGCACCACGACGAGTTCGGCGACTACCGGATGCGCAACGAGGTGGTCGAGTACGAGGCTGGCCGCCGGCTGGCGTGGGAGCCGGCCCGGGTGGCAGCTTCTGCGGAAGAGCAGGAAGCCATCGGCGGCCCGGCCCGGTACCGGTGGGGGTACGAGTTCTCCCCGACGGCCCCGGTGCCACCCTGGTCACCGAGACGTTCCGACTGCAGCCGTTCCCCGCAGGACTGCGCACGGCCGTCCGGGACGGCGAGGGGTGGCGGGACGCCATGACCGCGTCGCTGGCCAGGCTGGAACTCCTGGCCAAGGCCGCAGGCCAGCGCAACCAGTAGGTCGCCGAGCGACATCATCGCCGTTCACGCGCCACACTGCCCCTGACCGTCGCCGGGGTCGCCGTCGCGCAGGCGCGGCCGGGGGCAGCAATGCACCTGCCTGGGTCCGCGCCTGCCCCGGCTGGGCTGACCGCCGGCTACCGGACCACCTTCGGCCCGGGCCGTTTACGTACCCAGAACAACCAACTATGCGCACGGCAAGGGCTGTGTCATCAGGCCCAGTCGCCCGTCCAGAACGGCGGCTACGCGTGCGCAGTCAGGGCCGCTCCCGGGCATCCGCTGATCAGGTTCCGCCGTCCGCGCGACCCTGCGTTGCCGCATAACCATGCACGCGGCAGAACACGGCGAACATCCTGATCTGCCGCCGACAGATCGGTCCGCGGGGTCTGTGCTCAGGCTGTCCCGTGTCGGCTGACCGCCAGGCTCTCGAGCTTGACTTGCGGCAGTTGGCCGGTTGGTGCCACAGCATCAGGTGCGCCTGTTCCAGATCCGCCGCGCGGTCATCGAATTCTCGCCCGGGATCTGGAAATCGCCGGGCAACACGATCCGGTCGTCCAGCGATACTGGCAGGCCTGGCGGATCTGCATCGATAGGGCGCCTGTGCCGGGCGGTCACCCCTTCGGGTTGCCTATGACGACGGGGACACGCTCGTTGGGCGGGCGCAACGCCAGCCTGCGCCGCTGCTAACCGGCCCGCGACGGTGAGCGCCGCATGGACGGAAAAACGACAATCGTAAGTCACCTGCCTGGGGAAGCGCAGACATCTGGTAGCGCAGCCCGGGACTGAGATCAGCGGATAGTGATCTTGCCGATGTCGATGGCGACCATGACGAGTTGGTTGTCGCCCTCCTGGGCGTAGGCCCGTCGCGTGCAGGGGATGATGATGCCGTCGACGTCGCGGTAGTCGGTGGCATACAGCGACCCGGGCGCCCCGCCGAGGATGTCCATGGTGAAGTCATGGCGGCGCAGCAGCCCGTCCGGGCCGAAGCACGAGATCTGCTGGCGGGTGTGGCTCTTGATGTGATCGCCAAACGTCACTTTCAGCCGCCGCCACGTTTCACCATCGACCTCGATGGGGGCGATCTCTTCGGTGACGAACCCGGGCCAGGTGTAGAGGAACGGCGTATTCAGATACGTCCACTGCGCCTCCCCGACGAAATAGGCGAGATGAATGTCATCCCACGGGGTCTCGAACTGATGACCGTCAAACGACCTCTCCGGGTCGTCGCGTGCGTCGACGTGCGCGCCGTCAGTGCGCTGCACGACGACCCGGTGCGGCTCGAAGACCGACCGCTTGCCCTGCCCGACGAACCCGATCGTCACCCGCTGCCGCGTGGTGTCCACCTCCAAGCGAACGTCCTTGAGCGCATCACCTTTGCCCTTGAGGTGCCAGAAGGCCCCGGTTATAGAGGCGTCAACGGTGATCGACTTGACCTGATTCCACCGGTCCAAGCCGCCGTGCGCGGCGAGCGCGCTCTCAAGTAGATCGTTCATTTCTGCTCCTGGCTGCTGGTCGGGGGCTCCTGCTTCATGCGGCCGGAATCAGGCCGCTACCTGGTTAGACCCTGCAGCGAGCCGGAAATCGCCGGGCAGCGCGTGCATGAGTCTCCGCCTCAGCGGGAACAGGCCAACGTCGAGCTCACCGACCCGCTGCCCCGACTTCGGCGGCACCGGCATTGACGTCGTAGATCCCTGGGCTTCGGCCAGCGCCACCCCGGCCAGCCCGCGCGGCCGGAATCTTGATGCCGGACTGCACCACGCGCAGAATGTTCACTCCGGCGCGCCGTCGGCGGGCTGCCAGCAGGCCGAGATCACCCGGGCATAGCGGCGGGTGGGTGAGCGGTGGCAAGCGCTCGCTCGCGGGCTAGCGATGCTTTGAGTTCGGCCACTGAGCTGTCGGCCGTCCTGCATAAGTATCCAGCACGACCTTGCGCGGGAATGCGCGCATCTGCCGCAAGGCGCGCGGATGCTGGCGGTTGTTTGCTTCAATCTGTGGTCTTGCGCAGTTCGGCGCGCAGTGCGGATAGGGCCCGTGCGGTGTGGCTCCTGACCGCGCGCCGGCTGATTCCCATGGCTGAGGCGATCTGGGCCTCGGTCAGGCCGGCGTGGTAACGCAGCATCAGGACCTCGCGCTGACGGCTGGGCAGCGCGGGCAGCGCCGAGATCAGGGCAGTGCGGCCGGGCCAGCTGGCTGGTTCTGGCCCGGCGCCTGGGCTCATTTGAGTGAGCTGGGGAGCGATCTTGTCCACGACGGCCTGATGCCGCAGTACGGAGCGGGACCGATTCACCACCGAGCGGCGCAGGTAGGAAACCGCCTGGTCGGCGTCTTTCATCCGGTGCCAGGCGTCGTGCAAGGCGACGAACGCGTCCTGGACCACTTCCTCTGCCGTGGCGGTGTCGCGGACCAGCAACGCCGCGAGCCGTACCAATGACCGGTAGTGCGTCCGGTAGAGGATGGACACGGCACGGTCGGGACTCAGACCAGCCCAGCCTCCCGGGGCCGGAATGGGAGAGGCCGCGGGTTCGCGCATGGTGACGCTGGCATTCACCGCCTCCGCCGCGGCGGGACCGGCATCAGCTTGGCTAGCCTGTAGCGTCAGGGGCCTGGCGGCCAGGTCGGCGTTCAGCGCGGCCGGGTCGTCGGCGTGCTCGCGCAGCCAGGCGCCGTACCTGTGCAGGCCGGCGGTGAGGTCGTAGCCTGCGCTGAACTGGGCCGCCTGCCAGTCGGAGACCTGCTGGTAGAGGCGGCCAAGCATCTGGTCCTGTCCTGGGCCGCCGGCCCAGGGCCCGCCGGTCGTCATGACGAACCTCCTTCGGTGCCGCCAGTAAAGGGGTAGTCCGGGCCGAGCTGCGCGATCAGCTTGCGGCGGGCCCGGTGCAGGTGCGCACTCACCGTCTTCTCCGCCATGCCCAGGGCCGCGGCGATCTCGCTTTCCTTCATGTCCTGCTGCCAGCGCAGCATCGCCACCGCGTGCTGCCGGTCCGGCATAGCCGCGATAATCCGCCAGCACCGTTCCAGCGTGATCGACGACAGGGCCTGCTCGGAGGTGTCCGCCGCGGGCGTACGGTACCGGGCCTCGATCCGCGGCAGCCGGTCCCGCAACGCCGCCTCCCGGCGGAACCCGCTCACTGCGATGTTGGCCAGCGTGGCCCGCAGCCAGCCGCGGCGCTGATCGGCGGTCAGGCACCGCAGTGTCTGCCACGCCCGCCCAGCCGCCTCAAAAGCGGCCTGAACCAGATCATCAGCAAGCGCCCGGTCCCCGCGGCCTAGCACACACGCATACCCGAACAGGTCACCGGCCTCAGCGGCGAAAAACGTGGCGAGTTCCCCCGCATCACGCGCAGAGATCCTCTCCTCACCCACCCAGGCCTCCCCCCGCAGGCCAGCCAGGCATGCCGTCAAGCAGGCGCGGGATAAGCACAGCAGCCCATCCGTGACGCCCGCACCCGATCATCTGCGGCCGTCCACCCTGGCCACAACCGCCAGCGTCGCCATATCCGCCCAGGCAAGCACGCAGATTACCCGGAAGCCGGCCGCAGCCGCCCAGGGCTCCAGCGGCACTAGTGAGAATCACGTGAGTATGTCGCACAGCAGCCCCGGAACCCTTACTTCCGGCAGCGCGACAGCGATGACCCATTCCCGCGACAGCCCCGGGACCCGGCATCCGCAGGGCTCGCGCGACTGCCTGCGGATCCGGTGGGCCATGCGCAGGCCAGACCCTCGATCATCAGTGATCTTCTGGGAGCCTGGCAGGCTCTTCACCGTGGCCAGCGGGCCATCGAAATCCTGGAGCAAGCGGTGCGGTGAACCGCTTGCTCCGCCCCGATTCCGTCCGCCATATGTCCGTAACCACTGCTACGCAGCGGCTCACGGCGGCACATCATGAAACACAGCGGGACAAGACACAGAAGGCCCGCGAGGCCGGGTATCCCCAGCTCACGGGCCGTTTCCGCAGGTGGTGGCAGGTGCTGGGTTCGAACCAGCGTAGGCTAAGCCGACGGTTTTACAGGGGGCTCCCGGGCACGGCCGCGCACTGGTGTTTACCTGCAAGAACACCGTCCCGCCCTTAGACGGCCTACGCGCTCAGCCACTCCTCAACCGATTCCTCGGCCTGCCAGTCCAACTATGTCCGGCTGGCATCGCGACCCCACTCCGTATCGGCACGCACAATGCGGGGTTGCATTTGATGCAACGGCCCGGCGCTCTCGTAATCCTCCTCGTCACGACGCGGGGGACCGTGCGTGCCGCGCATGATCAACCGGGGCTCCAGAACGACGCTGCGGGCGGGCGCGTCGGGTGCCGCTAGGCGCTCGACCAGGAGAGCGGCAACTGACCTTGCCATCTCCGGGAGGTCGACCCGCACGGTGGTCAGGTTGAACACCTCCCAGGCTGCCATGGGGATGTCGTCAAACCCGACGATCGTGAGCCTCCCCGGAATGTCGATGCCCAGCGACGCCGCCGCATTGAGGGCTCCGAGAGCGATCACGTCGTTGCCGCAGAAGACCGCCGTCGGCGGGGCCTCCGTTGAAATGAGGCGGATGAGGCCGCGCCGGCCGGTGTCGGGGTCAAACGGGCCATGGACCATCCGTGCAGGCGGGAGATCGATTCCGCGGTGCGCCAGGGCATCACGGAATCCGTCGGCCCGTTCCTGTCCGGTGCTCGTCGACTCTGGGCCGAGGATCGCCGCAACGCGGCGGTGGCCCAGGTGCGCCAGCAGCTCGGCGACCGCGGCCGCCCCGACCCGGTTGCCAGCGACGCACCTGTCTGCCTCGATCCCATCTACGGTGCGGTTGACCATCACAAACGGGACTCCGCGTGCCATCAGCTCGCCGGGCAGCGAGCTGGTCCGCTCCGACGTGGTCAGGACAACCCCGTCCAGCGAGCCGTCCAGTAGTGGGTCGAGCTCGACCGGCCGTTCGCCTCGGTCCGTGAACAGCACTGTCCGGTATCCGTGGCCCGCCAGCGCATCGTGCAGCGGCCCGAGCAGCGCCGGGTAGAACGGGTTGCTCAGCTCGGCGCTGATTACGCCGATTTTGCGCGAGCGCCGCGTGGACAGCGCCCGCCCGGCCTGGCTTGGCACATACCCCAGGCTGCGGGCCGCCTCGCGAACCCGCCTCCGGGTCGCGGCTGAGACTCCCTTCTCGTCGCGCAGCGCGCGCGACACCGTCGGCTGCGAGACTCCGGCGAGTCGCGCGACGTCATGGCTGGTCACTGCCACATCGACCTCACTTGATGCGTTGCGGCGAGATCATACCGTTGACACGCATACGTATGCAATTTAGGTTAATAGCTTAGGGTTGGGGACTCACCAGGGGTGTTCGCATGCCGGTGTACGTGAAGCAGGGTCGAGCAGACCGCGACGGGGGCGCACCGGATCCTGTGGTGCGCGACACGGTCGCCAGGGTGATCGACGACATCCGGTCGCGCGGCGACGGAGCCGTCCGCGAGTACTCCTCAAAATTCGACGGCTGGAGTCCGGACAGTTTCCGGCTCGGCACTGACGCGATCGCCGACATTGTTGCCACGGTGCCCGGTGAGGTGCTCGATGACATCCTGACCGTGCAGGAGAACGTCCGGGTGTTCGCCCGACACCAGCGTGACTCGCTGCGCGACTTCGAGGTCGAGACGGCACCGGGGGTCCGGCTGGGGCAGCGCAGCCTCCCGGTCGTCGCGTCGGGTGCCTACGTGCCCGGTGGTCGCTACCCGCTGGTCGCCTCCGCCCACATGACCGTGGTGACGGCAAAGGTGGCGGGCGTCAAGCGGGTCGCCGCGTGCACCCCGCCGATCCGCGGCAAGGTGCCCGCCGCGACGGTTGCCGCCATGCACCTGGCCGGTGCCGACGAGATCTACCTGCTCGGCGGGGTGCAGGCTGTGGCGGCGATGGCGATCGGGACCGAGACCATTGACCCGGTCGATGTTCTCGCCGGGCCCGGCAACGCGTATGTGGCAGAGGCCAAACGGCAGCTGTACGGAGAGGTGGGGATCGATCTGCTCGCCGGCCCGACCGAGATCCTCGTCATCGCCGACGACCACGCCGACCCATTTATCGTCGCGGTCGACCTGCTCAGCCAGGCGGAGCACGGTCCCGACTCGCCCGCCGTGCTCGTCACGACGTCGGAGACGCTCGCCCGCACGGTGATCGATCACATCGAGCGGCTGCTACCGGGCATGCCAACGAGGGAATTCGCCGAGCAGGCGTGGCGTGACCTCGGAGAGGTAGTTGTCGTGCACGATCTCGCCGAGGCGTACGCGGTCGCCGACGAGTACGCGAGCGAGCACGTCGAGGTTCTCACGCAACGCCCCCGCGAGGCGCTGGACGTGATGCGTCATTACGGCGCTCTCTTCCTCGGCGAGGGGACCTGCGTTTCCTACGGCGACAAGGTCATCGGGACCAACCACACGCTCCCGACCCGGCGGACGGCGCGCCACACCGGAGGCCTGTGGGTCGGGAAATACCTGCGGACCGTGACCTACCAGGAGGTCACCGACGAGCGGTCGAGCGCCGAACTCGGCAGGCTCTGCGGGCGGGCAAGTCGGGTCGAGTTGTTCGAGGGGCACGCGCGTTCCGGTGACGCTCGCGTCGCCAAGTACGGCGGCGGGCCC
>JAOPYP010000245.1 GCA_025964635.1 Actinomycetes bacterium
ATCCCACGCGGAGGGCCAAGGCCAGCGGGGATCTGATGCGGCACATCGCTGACGCTATTAGGGGGATTCGTGAGTAACGAGGCAGTGGGCGATGATTCGCCCAGCCTCCGGCTTGGGCGAGTTCTTAACGGTCAGCGACGAGCCCTTTCCGGCCAGCGATGGATCCGGGTGGCATTCGAGTCGGCCTATGACGCGGTTTCGTGGATCTGCGGCCTGCTTGCGGCCGGCTGGATGACGCGCGACCTGGCCAGGGTGTTGATCACACCGTTCACGCTCATCAGGGCGGTCGCGGCCATCTGCCTCCTGTCGGCCGCCGCAGGCCTGCTCGCGGGCCTCTACCGCGGCCGCCACCAGCGGGGCAGCCTGGACGAGGTCATGGGTGTTGGCATGGCCACCTGCGTGATGGCGCTCTTTCTGGCCCTGGTCTGGCCGCGGCTGGTCAGCGGCCAGCAGGCCGTTCTCCAGGCGGTCGCGGGCAGCGCCATGTTCGCCTTGCTCGCGATGCTCGGGGCCCGGTACATACTGTTCGCGGTCCGCCAGCGAGCCCGGCGCTCGGCTACGGCCACCGTCAACGTAATAGTGTTCGGGGCCGGCGACGCCGGCTCGATGCTGGTCTACAGGCTGAAGCGCGAGCCCCACTCCGCCTACCGTCCTGTCGCCATCCTGGACGACGACCCGGCCAAGCGGCGCCTGCGTATTCAGGGCATCCAGGTCCTCGGAGACCGGACCCGGATGGCCGAGGTAGCCGCCATGACGGGCGCCACGGTGCTGGTCATCGCGATCGCGCGGGCCAGTGGGACGGCGATCCGCGACCTCACCGCCCAGGCCGAGAGCTGCGGGCTCGTCCCCAAGGTGGTCCCGTCGGTCACTGAGCTGCTCACCGGGAGCGCGCGCATCGAGGGGGTGCGCGACCCGAGGATCACCGACCTGCTCGGCCGACGGCCGGTCCAGACCGACGTGGCCGCGGTCGCTGGCCAGTTCGCGGGCAAGCGGATCCTGGTCACCGGAGCCGGGGGATCCATCGGCTCGGAACTGTGCCGGCAACTGCACCGTTTCGGGCCCGCTGAGCTGACCATGCTGGACCGGGATGAGTCCGCGCTGCACTCAATCCAGCTGGCGTTGCACGGCCGCGCCCTGCTGGATTCGGACGAGACGATCCTGGCCGACATCCGCGATCCGCACCGGGTCCGCGAGGTCTTCGATCAGTTCCGTCCGCAGATTGTCTTTCACGCGGCGGCACTTAAGCATCTTCCGCTGCTGGAGCGGTACCCGGCCGAAGCGGTGAAGAGCAACATATTCGGCACCCGGAACGTCCTGGAGGCGGCTGCGGCCTGCGGGGTCGAGTACTTCGTCAACATCTCGACCGACAAGGCCGCGGACCCGGTGAGCGTGCTCGGCTACTCCAAGCGGATCGCCGAACGCCTCACTGCCCACACGGCCGGGCAGGCCCCGGGCAGCTACCTGAGTGTCCGGTTCGGCAACGTGCTCGGCAGCCGCGGGTCGGTGCTCACCGCCCTATCCGCTCAGGTCGCTGCGGGCGGCCCGGTCACCGTGACCCATCCCGAAGTGACCCGCTACTTCATGACCGTGGACGAAGCGGTCCAGCTCGTCCTGCAGGCGGCCGTGATAGGGAGCAGCGGTGAGGTCCTGGTCCTGGACATGGGCGAGCCAGTGCGCATCGCCGACATCGCCCGAAGGCTGGTGGCGGTGGCGGCCCACCCGGTGGACATCGTGTTCACCGGCCTGCGGCCGGGCGAGAAGCTGGTGGAGGACCTGCTCGGGCAGGGCGAGGTGGACGACCGGCCGCACCATCCCCTGATCCGGCACGCGCGGGTGACCCAGCTACCGCCAGAGCAGCTCAGCGGGATTGACCTGAGCGCCGATCCGGGATGCCTCCGCCAGGACCTGGCCCAGCGGGCGGGCAGCCAGGGCACGGACGATGTCGGGTCACGGCTGGCCCGGCAGGCCATCCGCCGGTAGCCCCCAGCCCAGCTCGACCAGGCGGGCCACGAGCTCGTCGAGCAACGCCGCGGTGACCGCATAACCCTGGGGCGGGCCGCCCGCCGGGTCGGCCACGTCGTCGAGAGGTGAATCCCCGAGCAGCGCCGCGTGCGTGCGGCCCTGGTGCACCCGGGAGAGCCACTCGCCCAGCGGCTCGCCGGGCATCCGGGGACCGGTCTCGTGACCACGGCGCAGCAGCTCTTTCAGCGTGAACGTCCGGGGCCAGCTCGCCGGGGCGATCACCACGGCGTGCCGGACATGCTCCCGGGCCATGCCCAGGATCAGGTCGGCCCCGGCGAGGTCCGCGGCCGTGACCTGGTGGCTCCGGTGCTGGGTGAGGTCCAGCCCGTACTCAGCCATCACCGAAACCACCTCGGCCGGCGGGGGAACCCCGTCGCGGATCAGGCCCGCCGAGCACACCGCCACGGGCGCACTGAGCGCGGCCAGCCGGCGGAGCAGCAGCGCCTGGGCCATAGGCGACCGGCACTGATTGCCGGAGCAGAGCACCACGATCGTGGCCGGGGGGATGGACGGCATCTGGTTCACCCTCTGGTCAATTCTGGCAAGGGCCTTCACTGTATGTAAGCAGTAGTACACTCACTGTGGCATTGGGCTCAGCCAAGAGTCCGGAACGTCCTGGGGCGGGGGGAAGATCTGATGGCTGAGCCCGGCAACGGAGCCACTCTGCACACTTATCTCGTGGTGCTGCGCCGCCGGAAGTGGTGGGTGATCGCGCTGGCCGTGCTGGGCCTGGCGACGAGTCTCGCGCTCTCGTTCCAGCAGCCCAAGCAGTACTCAGCCACCGCGCAGCTCCTGGTGCAGTCGTCCGGGCAGGCCGTCAGCCTGGGCAGCGCACCGCAGCAGGTGACCACCACGGACGTGCAGACGGACCTGCAGCTCGCGACGAGCGCGCCGGTGGTCGCGCTCGTCCGCGGCAAGCTGGGCAGCGCCCCATCCATTTCCGCGTCCGAAGTCGCCCAGACGAACGTGATCGCGCTGACCGCCATCAGCTCCACCCCGGCCCGTGCGGCGCTCATCGCCAACACCTACGCCAGCGCATTCGTCGAGCAGACGCAGAAGACGGCCATCAGGAACCTGACCACCGCCTCGACAACGCTGCATCAGCAGATCAACGCGCTAGGCAAGCAGATCAGGTCCCTGCAGAGGAAGGCCGGCACCGTCACCCAGGTCAGTGCACTGATCAACCAACAGGCCGTGCTCAAGGAAGAGGTCGCCCAGCTCCAGGTCAACGGGGCCACCGCCACCAGCGGGGTCGAGTTCGTTACCCCGGCCCACGCCCCGGCCTCGCCGAGCTCGCCGAAGCCGACCCAGGACGCCCTGCTCGGGCTGGCCGCAGGCCTGATGCTGGGCCTGGGGGCCGCCTTCCTGCGCGACAGCCTGGACGACACCCTGTCTTCCAAGGAAGCAGCGGAGCGGTCCGGCGGCGGCCCGGTCATCGCCATGGTGCCCATGGTGAATTCCTGGCGGAAGCGGAACCGCGCGGTGGTGGCCTCCAGTGCCGAGCCCACCTCCCCCGCAGCCGAGGCCTACCGGTCCCTGCGGACGTCGCTCCAGTTCACCAGGCAAGCGCAGGAACTCCGTACCCTGCTGGTGACCAGCCCCGCGGCGGCGGAAGGCAAGACGTCCACGCTGGCCAACCTGGGGGCGGTGTTCGCCCAGGCGGGCGAGCGGGTAGCGCTCGTTTCCTGCGACCTGCGCCGGCCCCGCCTCGGGCAGTTCTACGGCGTGGACGAACAGTCCGGGCTCACCACAGTCCTGCTCGGCCAGCAGACGCTGGAACAGGCCCTCCAGCAGGTCCCGGGGTATGACTGCTTGTGGGTGCTGGGAGCTGGCCCAGTTCCGCCGAACCCCGCGGAACTGCTCAACGGGCCGAAGGCCAGAAAGATCTTTGACACCCTCCGGGAGAACTTCGACCTGGTCCTGGTGGACAGCCCGCCGGTGCTGCCGGTCACCGACGCGATGGTGCTGTCCAAGTACGCCGACGGCACGCTCCTGGTCGTGGCGGCCGGGCAGACCAAGCGCGCGGAACTGCAGCGGACCGCGGAACGATTCGCCCAGGCGAACTCGCCGGTCGTGGGAATCGTCCTCAACGAGGTCACCAAGCAGAGCGGCTACGGCAGCGGTTATGGATACGGGTACGGCTACGGCGCCTATGCCCCCGATGCGTCATTGGTGCCGGTGCAGGCGAATGGTGACCGCA